>JAKPSO010000436.1 GCA_029571495.1 Pseudomonadota bacterium | reverse complement strand
GAGCGCCCCAACGTTGAACGGACCGCATTTGGATGGGAAGTGTCCCCGGAAGGCATGGTGACGCTGCTGGATCGCATCCAGCGCGACTGGAATCCTCCCGCGATCTACATCACTGAGAATGGCAGCACGTTCGATGATGTTGTGCTGCCCGACGGAAGCATCGATGATGTCGAGCGTCGTCGCTACCTTGCGCGTCACCTAGTGGCGGCGCGTGACGCGATGCAACGCGGTGTCGCGCTCAAAGGTTATTTCGCATGGAGTTTGCTCGATAACTTTGAGTGGGCAGAGGGCTATGTCCGCCGCTTTGGCCTTACCTACGTTGACTATGTCACCCAGCAGCGGACGCTCAAGGCGAGCGGTCACTGGTACGCCGAATTCCTTAAGGCCTAACGGAGAAACACACATGAGAACCCTCCCTTTGCTCGTTTCCACATTGACGCTCGCGCTGTTAGGACCAGCGTTCGCGCAAGCACCTGCCGCGCCGTATAAAGCAGAAGTCATTCATTGGTGGACATCCGGCGGCGAATCAGCCGCCGTCAAGACACTCGCGGACGCCTATCGCGCGACCGGTGGCGTCTGGGTCGACAATGCCGTGGCGCTCGGCGAGCAGGCGCGTTCCGTCGCGATCAACCGAATCGTCGGTGGCAACCCGCCAACGGCAGCGCAATTCAATACGTCAAAGCAGTTTCTTGATCTTGTTGAGCAAGGCATGCTCAACCCGATTGATGACGTTGCCACACGCGAAGGTTGGGACAAATTCTTGCCGGAGACGGTGCTGAACGTTATTCGTGTCAAGGGCCACTACTACGCGGCGCCGGTGAACATCCATATGCCGGCATGGATCTGGTACTCGAAGGCGGCGTTTAAGAAAGCAGGCATTACCAATGAACCCAAATCCATGGACGAGTTGTTCGCTGCGCTGGACAAGCTGAAGGCGGCGGGGCTCGTGCCACTTGCCCATGGCGGTCAGTCATGGCAAGACAACATCGTATTTACGGCGGTGCTCATCAACGTCGGTGGCCGCGAACTTTATTTAAAGGTTTTACGAGATCGCGATGCAAAAGCGATTCAATCGGACGCTTTCAAAAACGTGTTGACGACGTATAAGCGCCTGCAGTCCTACGTCGACAAGGGCTCGCCGGGGCGCAACTGGAATGACGCAACAGCGATGCTCATCACTGGCAAGGCTGGTGTGCAATTTATGGGTGACTGGGCCAAAGGTGAATTTAGTCAAGCAGGGCAAACCGCCGGTAAGGATTTTGGATGCCTGCCGGGGTTTGGAGCCAACTCTCCGTATGTCATTCAGGGCGACGTTTTTGTCTTCCCGAAGACGAAAGACCCCGCCGCGATCAAAGCTCAAAACGCGATTGCTGCAGTAATAACGGCGCCGAGCACCCAAGTGGCGTTCAATAGCAAAAAGGGCTCTATCCCGATTCGCACCGACGTCGACGCGTCAAAAATGGACGTCTGTGCTCAGCAGGGCCTCGCGATCATGAAAGACAAATCGCGCCACCTCGGCAATGGTGAAATTTACTTGAGCCCGGATCAAAACGGCGCGCTGTCAGACATTCTGACGGCGTACTGGAATCGCAACACGCCAGTAGAAAAAGTCCAGAAAGATATCGTCAACGCGCTGAAGGTGCGGTGATTGGTTGACGCGGCACGCGCGTTAACGAACTGATCCACCGCTCGATACTTCCGCACAATACCGAGAGAACATACGTTGACTAATAGACCCACACCTCGAAAACCGCTCTGGCGCTCGTTTGTAACTTGGTCTGCCTTGTTGCCGATGACGCTCACGGTGCTTGTCGGTTACTTGGGCACGACGCTGTGGTCGCTTCGCGTGTCGATGTCTACCTCGCGTACGTTTCCGCAGTACGACTTTGTTGGTCTGCAACAGTATGAGCGGTTGTTCGACAACGAACGATGGTTGATGTCACTGCAGAACCTCGCGATTTATGGTGTTTTGTTTTTGTTGGCGTGCATGGTGATTGGGTTCCTGTTGGCCGTGTTCCTTGACCAAAAGGTGCGGGCAGAAGGTGTGCTGCGCACTATCTTCTTGTATCCATACGCGATGTCGTTTGTTGCAACAGGGTTGGTGTGGCAGTGGGTGCTCAACCCGGAAAGCGGGCTCCAGCAAGCGGTGCGACAAATGGGATTTGTCGATTTCACGTTCGACTGGATCGTCGATCAAGACAAGGTTATTTACACGGTCGTCATCGCCGCTGTATGGCAAGGCGCTGGGCTGGTCATGGCGCTCATGCTCGCGGGCTTACGCGGCATCGATGAAGACATTTGGAAGGCGGCGCGAATCGACGGCATTCCAGCGTGGCGCGTGTACGTCTCGATCGTCTTACCCATGATGGGCCCGACGGTCGCCACTGTCTTCATTTTGCTCTTCACGGGTGTGGTGAAAGTGTTCGACGCGGTGGTGTCTATGACGCAAGGTGGTCCAGGCACCGCTAGCGATGTCCCGGCCAAGTTCATCATGGACCACTTGTTTGGTCGCGCCAACATCGCGTTGGCGTCCGCGGGGTCGATTGTGCTACTGCTGATGGTGATTGTGCTGGTAGTACCGTTTATGGTGGCGCGTAGCCGCAGCGCTGCGAAGAGGGCGGCAGCATGAGCCTGTCAAGCGTGACTTCAGCGACCGCGACACCGGGCAGCGCCCGGCGCCGATCGGCGCGACGCATGAGCGCCGCACGCATCGGTATCTATGCGTTCCTCGTGATTGCGGCGCTCTTCTTCCTGACGCCGCTGTACATCATGGTCGTGACTTCGCTCAAGAGCATGGATGAGATTCGCCAAGGATTTCTGTTCGGCCTGCCGCAGCACTTCACATTCGAAGCATGGCGCGTTGCTTGGAGCGAAGTTTGTACCGGCGTTTCGTGCGAAGGCATCCGCACGGGATTTTGGAACTCCGTGGCTATCGTAATCCCGAGCGTTATCTTTCCGATTCTCATTGGCGCTGTGAATGGGTACGCGTTGAGTTTCTGGAGATCACGCGGCGCCGGCTGGCTTTTTGCTATGTTGTTGCTGGGCGCGTTTATACCGGCGCAGGTGATGATTTATCCGCTCGTAAAGGTGCTCGCTGCGGCGCAGTTATTTAGTTCGCTTCCCGGAATCGTAGTGATTCACGTCATCTTCAGTATGCCGGTGATGACTCTGCTGTTTCGCAACTACTACGCCTCGTTGCCGCTGGAGCTCTTCAAGGCGGCACGGGTGGATGGCGGCGGTTTCTGGCGTATTTTCTTTCAGCTCATGTTACCCATGTCGGCACCGATCATTATTGTCGGTGCGATTATGCAAGTTACCGGGGTGTGGAATGACTACATCTTCGGGTTGGTATTCGCTGGACGCGAAAACCTGCCGATGACCGTGCAGCTCAACAATGTGATCAATACGACCACGGGTGAGCGACTCTATAACGTCAACATGGCTGCGACGATCCTCACCTCGATGGTGCCGCTGCTGGTCTATTTTGTGTCTGGTCGTTGGTTCGTGCGCGGCATTGCGGCCGGCGCTGTGAAAGGATAGTGGGGTATGACCGTGTCAGGTGTCAACGTAAAGGATCTGTGCATTCGCTTTGGCAGCAATGCCGTCATTGAGGACCTAAACCTAACGGTTAATTCGGGTGAGTTTCTCGTGTTACTGGGACCGTCTGGATGCGGTAAATCAACGCTCCTGCACAGCATTGCGGGACTGATCGACGTCAGCGGCGGCAGCATCGAAATCGCTGGAAACGACGTAACCTACGCGGAGCCCAACGAACGCGGCATCGGCATGGTGTTTCAGTCGTATGCCCTGTATCCCACAATGACGGTCGAGAGGAACATGTCGTTTGGCCTGCGCGTCAGTGGCACGCCCAAAGAAGAAATCGATCGCCGCGTTCAGCGCACGGCAAAGATGTTGCAGCTTGAGGCGCTGCTGCAACGCAAGCCAGCGCAGCTCTCGGGCGGACAGCGTCAGCGAGTCGCGATCGGTCGCGCGTTAGTTCGCGAAGCGGACGTGTTCTTGCTTGATGAACCACTCTCCAACCTCGACGCGAAGTTGCGTACCGAATTGCGCCGTGAACTGAAATTGCTGCACAAATCGCTCGGTTCGACCATGATCTACGTTACGCACGATCAGGTCGAAGCGATGACGCTGGCCACGCGTGTAGTGGTGATGCGCAGCGGGAAAATTCAGCAGATCGGAGCACCGGTTGAAGTGTATGAGCGACCGGAGAACCTATTTGTGGCCGGATTTTTAGGGGCGCCGGGTATGAATCTTCTCCCGGGTGAGTTGGCATTCGACGGTGTTGTCGGAAAATTTGCGTCCCCGGCGGTCAGCGTCACGCTACCTGGTAATTCGTTCAAGTCGGAATTGGAGACGGGTGCAAAGCGCAACGTCGTGCTCGGCGTACGCCCAGAATACATCCGCATTGACAGCGACGGCGACTTGTCGGGGACGGTGCAACTCGTCGAACCCATGGGCAATCACCGCGTTTTGTGGATTGATGTCAACGGTACCACGCTGTCAGCCGTACTGCACGACGAGACTGACGTTTGCGTCGACGCGCCGATTCGTTTCAGCTTTGACACGTGCCGCTTGTCCTGCTTTGATGCAGCAACGGAACAGCGTTTGTAGCCAAAGGAGTACGAAAGATGACGGACGTTCCCGCACGAACTATTGTCAGCGTAGGCGGTAAGCGCGGCGCACGGTCGACGGCGGCCGTACGGTCGAGTACATCGGCAAACGTATCTCGTGTGTTGCTGTGGACGCACGTCCGAACATGAAGGCCGCGCTGTTTTTTCCCTGCGTCCATACAGCATTTAAGGTGCAACGGGGACGCATCCATTCCGTTCGCCAATACCGCTTGGTGCAAGCATCATGATTGTTCGCTCATTTCTATTTGCACTGGTTTCACTGGTTGTTTTTTTGGCGCTCGGAGGGACGCGTTCCGCCCTCGGCGAACAGACGTCCTCGCCGCTGAACGTTGCCACGTATAACCTGCGCTTGGATTTAGAAAGCGATGGCGCCAACGCGTGGCCACAGCGCAAGGCGATGGTGCTATCGCTAATTCGCTACCATGAGTTCGACATTTTCGGTACGCAGGAAGGTTTGCCTCATCAGATTCGTGATCTTGAGGAACTATCCGAGTTTGCACGCGCGGGGGTGGGTCGCGATGACGGTCAGGCCGCGGGCGAACATGCTGCGATTTTTTTTCGCAAGGCGCGTTTTTTGGAGCTGGCACGCGGCGATTTTTGGTTGAGTGAAACGCCGAATAAGCCGTCAAAAGGCTGGGACGCGCGCTGCTGCAACCGCCTAGCAAGTTGGGTTCGACTTCAAGATCGCGTGACTGGCCGCATATTGCTCGTGGTGTCTGTGCACTTCGATCACGAGGGTGTGGTCGCGCAACGCGAATCCGCGAAGCTGTTGCTGCGTTGGATCGCGGAGCGCAGGCGCAGTGACACGGTGATCTGTTTGGGGGACTTCAATTCAACCCCGGAGACGGAGCAGATCAAGGCGATGCGTAGCGTCCTCCGTGACGCTCGTGAGATCACACGCTTGCCGCCGTACGGACCGAGGGACACGTTTAATGACTTCAAGTTTGGTGCGGCACCGACCCCGTTGATTGACTACATCTTTGTCGACAACAACGTGCGCGTTCTAAAGTATGCGACCCTAACCGACTCTAATGGTGTCCGATATCCATCGGACCACTTTCCAGTGGTGGCGCGCGTTGAAATTGACGCCAAACGCTCAGTTGGACTTGCCAAGTGATGCGACTGAGCGTTAGCGTGCATGCCGTGGCAGTAGTTGGTGGGCTCTGGCTCTGCAGCCTGCTCGGCGCGTGCGCCACTCCTACGGTTGCGGCGAGTTCAGTAGTGCCGGTCGACGTGTGGGTTACGACGGGCAGTCAGACGCGTTTGCTTGCGCATGAGCCCGCCGCGCCGTTCACAAAAGGCGACGCGCTGCCGATCAATATCGTGGTCGATTCAAAACAGCGCTATCAGTCGATGGTGGGCTTCGGTGCCTCGTTGACCGATTCGTCCGCTTGGTTGCTGCAACAAATGAAGCCCGACGCTCGCGAAGCGCTAATGAAGGAACTTTTTTCGCGCGAGAACGGCGGCGTCGGGTTCGATCTGACGCGATTGACGATTGGTGCGTCCGATTTCTCTCGCCACCACTACACGCTGAATGATCGACCGGAAGGAGAAACCGACCTGCCTCTGGCGCACTTTTCGATCGAGCCGAATCGGGCCGACGTTCTGCCGATCACGAAGCGCGCGCTGGCGATCAACCCCAAGCTGCAGGTTATGGCTTCCCCGTGGAGCGCGCCAGCGTGGATGAAGACGAACGGACATTTGTATCAGGGCGAGTTGCGCAGCGATCGCTACGACGCGTTTTCTCGTTACCTGATTCGCTACCTCGACGCTTATGCGGCGGAGGGGGTACCCATCTTCGCGCTGACCCTGCAGAACGAGCCTCACTTCGAACCAAAAGACTACCCCGGGATGCGCATTCGGCCCAAGGCACGCGCCGAAATCATCGGTCAGCACCTCGGGCCGATGCTCGCCGCGCGCGGCCTCAAAACGCAAATCATAGAGTGGGATCACAACTGGGACGAGCCGCACGCGCCACTCGAAGTGCTCTCGAATCCAACTGCGCGTAAGTTCATTAGCGGTGTCGGTTGGCATTGCTACGCCGGCTACGTTCAGATTCAGGCCGGTGTTCGCGACATGCATCCGGACAAAGATACTTGGTTTACCGAGTGTTCGGGCGGCGAGTGGAAACCGCATTGGCCGGAAACTCTACCGTGGATGGTGCGCAATATTGTCATCGGCACCACACGGGGCTGGGCGCGCGGTGTATTGATGTGGAATTTAGTGCTCGACGAAAAGTTCGGCCCCCACTTGGGAGGATGTAACGATTGCCGTGGCGTAGTGACGGTGAATTCCGTCACCGGTGAGGTCACGCGAAACCTTGAGTACTACGCGCTCGCGCACGCGAGCAAATTTGTCCGTCCCGGTGCGCAACGGATTGAATCGACTGCGGCGATCGACGGTTTAGAAACGGTTGCATTTCGCAACAGTGACGACGGTTCGATAGTGTTAGTCGTCTGCAATTCCGCGGGCGAGGAGCGGGAGTTTTCGATCCAACACGGTGGCCGGACGATGCGCCACCGCTTGCCGCGCGAAAGCGTTGCAACGTTTGTTTGGCGTGGAGCGTCGTAAGCTCGCGACCGAGAACCGACGTGAAAGGTCGGTGTGCTCGCGTCTTGCGTGTTCACATAGTGATGCGGGACGCGGCGCGCTAAATTGCCAACAGTTGGCGCTCCCATTAATTGTGAGGCGCCATTAACTCCCAGCCGAGAACAGAATGCCAAGGCACCACGTTGGTGCGTCGCCTTCGGCGGGCGTTCCGACCGTCATTCTTCGGCCATACCCGGCATGGCTTGGCCGCACTGGCGCGGGCTGTAGACCTTGCGGTCCGGAAGCAGTGTTCGGATATCTGCATTCATCGGGCAATTTAGGCCGCGACTACGCAAATCCGGTGCTGCAGACTAGCCCGTTACAATGCATCCACTATGAACGATCACTCGATTTCCGCCTCTCGACGCGCGCTTCCCATTGCGCGTGGGTTTGTCGTGTCGGCCACAATGTACGCCGTCTGCGCGTTCGCCCAGGCGCCAACCGCGCCTGTCGCGCCTGCGGCGCCCGAGCGCGTCGAAGTGCCGGATGGCGCACCGCAGCTCGCGAAGGAGGTGACGATCAGCAATACCTCGCCCGCGGCGGGGCGTGCGTCAGATGCTGCGGTCACCGTGGAAGAAGAGCGCGTTCAAGGGCGCTTGGCCACGGCAAAGGTGAGCGTTGTGGGTGGCAAGGGATATACCGTGGTCGATCCGGCAGCGGGCCGCAGCGACCGACAGGCGGATAACGCGGGAAAGCGCGTTTCGCCGTCGCTCTGGGAGCTGTTGCGCTTCTAGCCATTTCTGATTCGCGTAGCTCCGATCCTTCGGGGCGCATCCGCTGGCGCGCCTGACCCGAGTTCACGCGTCGCCAAATTTCTGCAAATTTCCGTACCTGTTGGCATGTCTGTATTCACCCGAGTTACTGAAAGCGAAGTGTCCGCGTGGCTTACGCGGTTTTCCGTCGGCGCGGCGCGTTCGCTCACGCCTATTTCCGAAGGTATCGAAAACACCAACTACTTCCTGAGCACCACTGAGGGCGAGTACGTGCTCACGCTGTACGAACGCGTACCTGCGGAAGATCTGCCGTTCTATTTGAACTTCACGGCGCACCTCGCAAAGTCCGGTGTCGCCGTGCCGACGCCGATCGCTGACCGAACCGGCGGGTTGTTTTCGATCCTCAATGGTCGTCCTGCAGCACTCACGCAGCGCATTCCCGGTCGCCCGAATATGCAACCGTCGGTCGTGCATTGCGAAGCGGTGGGCCGCGAGTTGGGGCGTTTGCACAACGCGAGCCGCCACTTCCGCACGCGTATCAGCAACAAACGCGGCCCGGCATGGACTCTCTCAACGTCGCGCGCGGTTCGCCCCTTCATTTCGGCGGACCAAAATGCGCTGATCGAGAGCGAACTGAAGTTCCAGCGCGAACGCCGTCAGACACGCCTTCCCAATGGCGCGATTCACGCCGATTTGTTTCGCGACAACGTGCTTTTCGATGGTGATCGGTTGAGTGGTTTGATTGACTTTGGCTTCGCCGCGACGGACGAATTTGCGTACGATCTTGCCATCACGGCAAACGACTGGTGTGTGATCCCCGGCGGCGAGTTTGATAACACCCGGCTCATCCCATTTCTCAAAGCCTATGTCGCCGAACGGCCATTGTCGGAAGCCGAGCAAATGGCGTGGCCCGCGTTGTTGCGCGCCGCGGCGATACGATTTTGGCTGTCGCGTCTGTACGATCTACATCTGCCGCGCGCGGCCGAGCTCAACACCCCGCACGACCCCGCTGTGTTCGAGCGCATCCTGCGTTTGCGCATCGAGCAAATTTGTTTCTGGCCGTTGACTGACTCGGTCTCATGATTGCTTTCTTTGCGCCTGTTCCGGCGGCCGAGGGAACCGATTGGCTGCGCCTCGCGTTGCAGATTTTTCGGTCGCAGTGGCGGCGTTTCACTGCACTCGCCTCTCTCTTCCTGTTCCTGCTTCTGGTGGCGATGCTGCTCTCGTTGCTCGCGGGTGGAATACCGTTCGTCATCCTGTTGAAGCCGATACTTTCCGTCGGATTCCTTGCCGCGACTTGGCACTACGAACGTGGCGAAGCGCCTGAGTACAGCCACTTGTTTGCAGGCTTCAAATCTAACGTCAAGGCGCTTCTTGCGCTGGGTGCCGTTTACGTAGTGTGCACGATTGTGATTTCGGTACTGTCGCGCCTGCTTGTTGGCGAATCATGGGAGCAGATAGTTTCGGCCTCGTCCAACCCGCATCCGATGACCGACGAAGTTCGTATTCGGTTCATCTTTGTCGTGCTGACACTATCGCTTCCGCTCACGGCAGCGTTGTGGTTCGCGCCAGCGTTGATTGTCTTTAATGACGCTTCGTTCGTGCAATCCCTGACGCTTTCGTTGACCGCTTGTCTGCGGAACTGGCGAGCCATGCTGACCTATGCGGTGACAATGTTTTTTGCGACGGTTTTTACGGTTGCAGTATGCGCACCGTTTCTTTTCTTCATTCAGCCCTTGGCGCCTTTCGTTCTGATGGCGGTCGGCATTCCTCTCACGGCGATTCTTATGATCAGCGACTACGTGAGCTACCGCCGCATCTTCCACCGCGACGAACGAGTGGAAAAGGTCTCCGGCGCGCAGTAGCAGCGCATAGCGCGCACCGCCGCAACATCCGCGACATCCGCCACCGGACGCGCTAGATTGCAGTCAACTTCGCGTACTCCAGCGCCAAGCGCTTGATGCCGTGGTCGCGGAAATTGACTTCGACCTGAACGTTCTTTCCGCTGCCGTCGGCGTTGATGATGACGCCCTGCCCGAACTTCGCGTGTGACACCTGCTGCCCGATGCGAAAGCCTGAGTCGGAGCGCGTTGCGCTGCCAATGGACGCTGCGAATTTCGAAATGTTCGCGTTCGCGTAGTTATCTCCTGAGAGCGGCTCGTGCGGCTCCATCGCGAGCAGGTTCTTCGGCTTTGCGGACAGCCACTTCAAAAGCTCCGCGGGCACTTCATCAAGAAAGCGCGACGGCACGTTGTAACGCGTTTGGCCATGCAGCATGCGCATCTGCGCGTAGCTGAAATGCAAGCGCTTTTTCGCACGCGTGATCGCCACGTACATCAATCGACGCTCCTCTTCGAGGCCGCCGTCGTCGTTGAGCGAGTTGTCGTGCGGGAACAAGCCTTCTTCAAGGCCGGTCATGAACACGTACTCAAACTCCAAACCTTTGGCCGAGTGCACCGTCATCATCTGCAACGCCGCGCGTCCCTCGGCGGCTTGCGTGTCACCTGCTTCGAGCGAGGCGTGAGCGAGAAACGCGGTCACTGGATCGTCGCTTTCGGTCATCGTGCCGTCGACGTTTTCTGTGTGCACAACGCCACCGGTTTCACGCAAAAAGTTATCCGCAGCGTTGATCAATTCCTCCAAGTTTTCGACGCGATCTTGCCCGTCTTTCTCCGTTGCGTAATGCGCCTTGAGCGTACTGGCGTCAAGAAGGTGGCGAACAATTTCGGGCAGCGCCTGCCCCTTCGTCGCGATGCGCATTGCCTCGACAAGTCCAATGAACTGCGCCATTGGCACTGCCGCGCGGCCACCGGCACCGCCGCTGCAAGCCGCTTGCCACAAGGTCACGCCGGTACCCGCAGCGACTTGCTGCAAATTCTCAATAGACTTCGCACCAATGCCACGCGCCGGAATATTCACCACACGCAAAA
>JAKPSO010000435.1 GCA_029571495.1 Pseudomonadota bacterium | reverse complement strand
ATGTTCGATGAGAAGATGTGCATTACGCCCATCGCAGCACCGAACAACTGCATTGTTTCCAACCGCATGATTTACCTCCTTTCTCGCCGAAGCGTGTAGCGTCCTGCTCGGACTGATTTAGTTGCATGAAAGCCTCAACATTTCCTACGTGTTGGGGCTTTCGACTTTTAGGAACCAGCCTTTAGAGCGGTCGTTCTCGAATTGCGGAGAACGACTAAGGATAGTGCTCACCGCAAGCGGCTTGTTTGCTGCGCCAATATTGGCACCCGCAGCCAAAGCCGTTGCAAGTACTTCTTCCGTTTGTGCATAGCCACGAGCGGCGATAATGTCCGCCGCCGCTTGCAGGATGATCGATTTCGCTGTGCCTTTGCGTGCTCTGTGCGTCGCGGCCACAGCGAGCTGGCGATTTTCTGCCAATTGGAGGGAAGATTGTTCTGGGGCAATTACTGGCGGCTGAGTTCCGAATAGGCTAGCGCCCATCTCGGCAAACGCGCGCAATTTTGCCTTGCGCTCAATTAGCGCCTTTTCTTGTTTTGCGATTTCTTCAAGCTCTTTGGCTGCGCGGTCTAGGTAGTCCATTGATGCGGCTCCATTTCGTCAATATGGCAAGTATATGCCCATTGACTCCGCCGCGCAAGCAAAAACCTATCTGGAAGCTATTTGGCGCTCCAACGGGCGGCTGCCGCCTTTTTGCCTATCTCTGACTGTTGTTCTGCGGTTAGCTTTGCGGCTCTTGCTTTGCCGCCGACTTTACCGCCTAGCTTGCCCAATGCCACCGCAGCGGCATTCTTCTCTTTTGGAGGTTCCGGTAAAGGGTCTTTTTCTATTTCGCCTGTGGCTTGGTCAACTATGCGCTTCGCAAGTTGGCTGAAATCTAGGTTTGGTGGGCGTTTGGTAGTCATGCGACTAAGATAGCACGGGCCTGAAAACGCTCAAAATTCAAACTGAGACACTACCCATTTTCGCCCTCTACGCGCCTAAGAATGGTCGCTTCCTTACAAAAGCTGTATACCGCCGCGCGCGAATTCGACACCCCAAAATGGCGCGGAACAGCGCGGGAGCTGGTAAAATTGAGGGTTACCCTCATATAGCTTGCCTGTTGGAGGCGCGGCGTCAGGTCTGTCCGATTTGGCGAACAAAACGCGTTTCTGATCGACGTACTCACGCATCTTTCTGCCGGAGCTGCGATCCCCGTAGCCCCTCGTGCACTGGAAACTTGAAGCATGGTCAAAGCCAAATCAAAATCCGCCGCCACCGCCAAAAAGGCCGTCAGCAAAACCGCAAAAGCCAAACCGGCGGCGAAAGCCAAGGTCGCTGCGAAGCCTGCTGCGGTGACGAAAGCCAGCAAGCCAAAGACTGCCAAACCCGCTGCCAAGCCAGCGGCAAAGGCCGTCGCGAAGGGTAAACCTGCATCGAAAGCCAAGCCCGCCGCTAAAGCCAAACCTGCCGCCAAGCCGGCATCGAAATCTGGCGCAAAAAAAGCGGTCGTCGCAGCAAAGCCCACAGCGAAGGCAAAAAGCGCCAAGCCCGCGGTAAAGACTGTGACCAAAAAGCCGACGAAACCTGCAGGCAAAACTACATCGAACGTTGCGACCAAGGTTGTTGCCAAAGGAGCGGCAGCCAAGGCAAATGCGAAGAGCAAAGCGGTGACCAAACCAGCGGCGAAAGCCGCCGCTAAGCCCATCGCAAAGCCCGCCCCGAAAGCAGCCGCCAAAGCTGTCGCAAAACCAGTATCTAAGCCGGTCGCTAAATCCGCCGCCAAGCCCGTCGCAGCCAAGCCTGCGACCAAGGCGACGGCCGCAAGCGCCGGTAAACCATCCGCAAAGGCCGTTATTAAGTCCACTCCTCCTGTCGCGGCCAAGCCCGTCGCGACCAAACCTTCTAAGCCCTCGAAACGTGACGGTGCCGAAAAGCCCGTCGCGTCCGCACCGGTCGCAACGCCCGCTAAAGCCGCAGCGCCTGCGCCCGCCGCCCCCGTAAAGACCGGCAAGCCCGGTCGTCCACCGAAAAATGCCGTTGCCGCGCCCGCTGAAGCCGTTGAAGTCGTTGTTGACGAAGCGGCTGCCGCAGCGCCGATCGCGATCAACCCGCTGACCGGCAAGCCAAAGACGCGTAAACAGCTCCTCCTCGAAAAGAAACAGGAAGCGCTCCTCAAAGCGCTCGCGCCGTTCAAAACGGTCGACGCTGAGACCCGCCGTCTGCGCCTCAAAACGCTGATCACGCTCGGTAAAGATCGCGGTTACCTGACCTACTCCGAGATCAACGATCACTTGCCGGACGACCTAGTGGACGCCGAGTCCATCGAAGGCATCGTCGCGATGATCAACGACATGGGCATTCAGGTATTCGACGAAGCGCCTGCTGCCGAAGAGCTGATCATTTCCGAAACCGCCTCTGCGGTTGCCGATGATGACGTCGCCGAAGAAGCCGAGCGCGCGATTTCGCAGCTCGACAGCGAATTCGGCCGCACCACTGACCCCGTGCGTATGTACATGCGAGAAATGGGCACAGTGGAGCTTTTGACGCGTGAAGGCGAAATCGAAATCGCCAAGCGCATCGAAGACGGCCTCAAGCACATGGTGCAAGCGATTTCCGCATGCCCGATGACCATCGCCGATATTCTCGCGCTCGCCGACAAGATCGAAAAAGGCGAAGTGGTTGCTGACGACATCGTTGACGGCATCGTCGGTCTTGAACCGCCGGAGCCCGCGCCAGCGCCCGCCGCGAGCGACGCTGACGGAGACGAAGAGGCCGAAGAGGAAGAAGAAGACGAAGAGGCCACAGCGGCGCTCTCCGCGGAGCTTCTTGCCAAACTGAAAGCGCTCTCGCTCGAAAAATTCGGCACGATTCGTAAGAACTACGCCAAGGTACTCGCCCATATCGAAAAGGGCGAATACAAGAGCGAAGGCTACGTAAAAGCGCAGAAGAAAATCACCGAAGAGATGACCGACATTCGCTTCGCCGCGAAGATCGTCGAGCAGCTTTGTGATTCCGTGCGCTCGCAAGTTGATCGCATCCGCGGTCACGAGCGCAAGCTGCAAGAGCTGTTGGTCTTCAAGTGCCAAATGCCGCGCGATCACTTCCTCAAGATGTTCCCCGAAAAGGCCATGGACCTGACGTGGATCGACAAGGAAATCGCCGCCGGTAAGCCATACAGCGAAGTCATGGCGAAGAATCGCCAGGCGCTGGTCGAGCGCCAAGAAGCGCTGCTCGAACTGCAAAAGAAAGTGCAACTTCCGCTGCAAGACTTCAAAGACATTTACAAGCAAATGTCCTCCGGTGAAGCCAAGTCGCGCAAGGCGAAAAAAGAAATGACCGAGGCCAACTTGCGCCTCGTAATCTCGATCGCCAAAAAATACACCAACCGCGGCTTGCAGTTCCTCGACTTGATTCAAGAGGGCAATATCGGCCTCATGAAAGCGGTCGACAAGTTCGAATATCGTCGCGGCTACAAGTTCTCAACCTACGCCACGTGGTGGATTCGTCAGGCGATCACCCGCTCCATCGCCGATCAAGCGCGCACCATCCGTATTCCGGTGCACATGATCGAGACGATCAACAAGATGAACCGCATCTCGCGGCAAATTTTGCAAGAAACGGGTATCGAGCCAGACGCGCCGACGCTCGCCGCGCGCATGGAAATCCCCGAGGACAAAATCCGCCGCATCATGAAGATCAGCAAAGAGCCGATCTCCATGGAAACGCCAATTGGCGACGACGACGACAGCCACTTGGGTGACTTCATCGAAGACACGCTCACACTGACGCCTATGGACGCCGCAGTGCAAGACAGCCTCCGAGACTTGTGCAAAGAAGTGCTCGACACCCTGACGCCACGCGAAGCCAAAGTGCTGCGCATGCGTTTCGGCATCGAGATGAACACCGACCACACGCTCGAAGAAGTGGGCAAACAATTTGACGTCACGCGCGAGCGCATCCGTCAAATCGAAGCCAAAGCCCTACGCAAACTGCGCCACCCAAGCCGCGCAGAACGCCTTAAAGGCTTCGTCACCGAAGCGTAATTGGCGGCGACGCGCACAACTGCGCGAACGACAAAACGGGCCTTCGGGCCCGTTTTGCTTTTTCGGCCTGCGGGAGAGCGCTAAATGTAGGAGCGGCGGAACCCGCGAAACCAGGCATTCGCGGCTTCCGCCGCTCCCACAAACCTACGTCGTCGCGTTCGATGACCGCGCTTGCCGCTCACTCCGTTCGTGGTGATCCTTCGACGTGCTCAGGACTGAAGGCTGCGCTTACCCCTCACTCCATTCGTGGTGCCCCTTCGCCAAGCTCAGGACTAAAGGCTGCGCTCACCTCTCACTCCGTTCGTGGTGAGCTTGTCGAACCATGAACGCGCGCGCATAGCTCCGCGCGCACCGAATGCGATAATTGAATCCAGTGGGCCGTTAGCTCAGTTGGTCAGAGCAGAGGACTCATAATCCTTTGGTCGTTGGTTCAAGTCCAACACGGCCTACCACTTGTACGCAGTTCTTGATGCAAAGACATCTGCCGCTGTGTCGCGACGAAACGTCGCGCGGCAATCGCCCCAATTCACGGCTATGCGGATGCGTCAGCATCGAATGTTTTTTCAAATCGTTCGCTTAGATTTGAAAAATAACTGGTCGCGGCAACGGCCCCCCAAAGGTACGAAGCTAACGTGTAGCAAGCTGAGGCTGCCCCGGATTCGACGAAGTAGCCGACCATCACAGTAGCGATGAGGCCGAATCCGCCAACAAGCAAATTTGCTTTCCGCGCCCATGGCCTGAATTGATACAGTCCAATCAGAACGATCAAAGCACACGCCACCAAGACCAGCGCGAGAATACCCGTGGTGATCATCCAACCGACTGACGCATCACTTAGCGCGTTG
>JAKPSO010000418.1 GCA_029571495.1 Pseudomonadota bacterium | reverse complement strand
CGGCCAGGGTCTTGACACCCAGGCCGGGATGCACCGCCAACACATGCTCGCTCTGGCCCATCGAAGCAACGGGCTTAAGGTCTTTCGCGCTGTCGTACGGCAAGTTCTTGACGAGCGTTTGGTTCGCGCAAAAACTGTTCGCCACCGTGATCATCGTGTAGCCATCGGCGGCAGCTTTGGCAACGAAGTCGACACCGATCACTGTGCCGGCGCCGGGTTTGTTGTCGACGACAACGGGCTGTCCGAGTGAGCGTGACATTTCCGTGGCGATCAGGCGTGTCACCACATCCGTCGTACCGCCCGGCGGGAACGGGACAACCCAGCGCAGCGGTCGCGCGGGCCAACTCTGTTGCGCCCACGTCGGCACCGCCATCAATGCGACGGATTGCAACAACGCACGGCGAACGCGCGAAACCTTGGTCGACATGATCAAACGCCCCAATGCGGAATGTGGTGGCTACCCATCGACACTGCGATGTTCTTCGGTTCAAGGAACACTTCATAGCTCCACGTGCCGCCTTCGCGACCGGTGCCGCTGGCCTTGGTGCCACCGAAGGGTTGGCGAAGGTCACGTACGTTCTGGCTGTTGACGAAGCACATGCCAGCTTCGATACCCGCCGCGACGCGGTGCGCACGACCGATGTTTTCGGTCCAGACGTAGCTCGACAGGCCGTAGGCGATGTCGTTGCTTTTCTTGATCGCGTCAGCTTCGTCGTCGAACGGGATCAAGCAGGCGACAGGGCCGAAGATTTCTTCTTGCGCGATGCGCATGCGGTTGTCTACATCGGCGAACACTGTGGGCATGACGAAGTTGCCCTTCGCGACGTTGGCGGGCAACGCGGGCGTATCAAGCCCGCCGCAGAGCATGGTCGCGCCTTCTTTGCCGCCGAGTTCGATGTAGCTGCGCACCTTGGCGAGGTGGGCTTGGCTGATCATCGGGCCGACGATTGTTTTCTCGTCGAGTGGGTCGCCGACGGTGATGCGCTTTGCGCGTTCGACGAACTTGGCGACAAAGTCGGCGTAGATGCTCTTCTGTACGAGGATGCGACTACCCGCGGTGCAGCGCTCGCCGTTGTTGCTGAAGATCATGAAGACCGCAGCGTCTAACGCGCGGCTCAAACCGGCGTCGTCGAAAATCACGAACGGGCTTTTGCCGCCGAGTTCCATGCTGAATTTTTTGAGACCTGCGGCCTGCACAATACGGTTGCCCGTCGCAGTCGATCCGGTGAACGAAATCGCACGCACGTCCGGGTGTTTGCACAGCGGTTCGCCCGCGTCTTTTCCGTAGCCGTGCACCACGTTCAACACGCCCGCCGGAATACCGGCTTCGAGCGCGAGCTCGCCGAGGCGCGCGGCAGTGAGCGGCGAGAGTTCGCTCATCTTCAACACCGCTGTGTTGCCAAACGCCAAGCAGGGCGCGGTTTTCCACGTGGCGGTCATGAACGGTACGTTCCACGGGCTGATGAGCGCGCAGACGCCAACCGGGTGAAACAGCGTGTAGTTCAAGTGCGTTGGCGTTGGGTAAGTGTGCCCGTCGACGCGCGTGCACATTTCGGCGAAGTAATAGAAATTGTCGGCTGCGCGCGGGATGAGTTGCTTGCCGGTTTGCGCAATGACCTGGCCGCAGTCCATCGTCTCGGTGCGCGAAATTTCCGGTACGTGCTGCGCGATCAAATCGCCAAGTTTGCGCACGAGGCGCGCACGCTCCGTCGCGGGCAGT
>JAKPSO010000391.1 GCA_029571495.1 Pseudomonadota bacterium | reverse complement strand
CGCCATCGAGCGCATCACGCATTCGCTGTGCACGCTCGAATTCGAAGCGCACCGCCCGCTTTACGACTGGGTGCTCGCAACGCTCGTCGAGTCGGGCAAATTGCCCGCGCCAAGTCCGCAACAAATTGAGTTTTCTCGACTCAATTTGAGCTACACGGTCATGAGCAAACGTAAGCTACTTGAGCTCGTCGAAACCGGGCTCGTGAGCGGCTGGGATGACCCGCGCATGATGACGCTTGCGGGCTTGCGTCGGCGTGGCTTCACGCCGGCATCGATCCGATTGTTTGCGGAGCGTGTTGGCGTCTCAAAAGCGCACCAGTGGATCGACATGGCGGACTTGGAGCGCGCGCTGCGTGACGACCTGGACGCCACGGCGGCGCGCGCCATGGCGGTGCTCGATCCGATTCGCGTGGTCATCGAAAACTATCCGGACGGGCAGTTTGAACCGTGCTCCGCGCCCGTGCACCCGCACGATGAAACGCGTGGCCGGCGTGATTTCAAATTTGCGCGCGAAGTGTTCATTGAGCGCGAAGACTTCATGGAAATCCCGTCAAAAGGATTCTTCCGCCTCGTTCCAGGCGGAGAAGTGCGACTGCGCCACGCGTTCATCATCAAATGCGAGCGCATCGAAAAAGACGCTGCAGGCAATGTCACCACGATTTACGCCTCGTACGACCCGGCGACCAAGAGTGGCACCGGCGGTCGCAACGTCAAAGGCGCGATTCACTGGGTGTCCAAGCTCGACGGCATTCAGGCTGAAGTGCGTTTGTACGATCGGCTGTTCAACGTGGAAGACCCAGACTCGGGCGAGGGCGATTACAAGACTTATTTGAACCCAACTTCGCTCAAGACAGTCACCGCATGGTTGGAGCCGTCGCTGGCGGCGGCAGAGACTGGAGAGAGTTACCAGTTTGAACGCAATGGATATTTCACGCCGGACCGGGTTGACTCAAAGCCTGGCGCGCTGGTGTTCAACCGCGCGGTCACGTTAAAAGACGGTTGGAAGCCGGGCTAGAACCGGATCGGCGACGGCGCAGTTACACTCATCACCAACAGAAACTTCGGAGACGCTCCGGCATGTGGGACATCATCAAAGCGGCGGGTTGGCCCATTTGGCCGCTCATCTTCGTATCCATCGTGGCGTTGGCGCTCATCATAGAGCGTGCTTGGACGCTGCGACGCGCTCAGATCATTCCGCCAGGTTTGGTGGACAAAGTCATCGCGGAGTACCGTAAAAAGGGCCTGACGCAAGAACTCGTTGACCTCACCGCAGGTCAGGGCCCCATGGGGCAGATTTTGGCGTCGGGGCTCGCGAACATTAAGTCGCCGCGACCAGTCGTCAAAGAAGCGCTCGAAGAAACTGGCAGCGTCGTTGCACATGGCCTTGAGAAGTACCTCAACGCGATCGGCACCATCGCCGCCGCGGCGCCGCTCATGGGGCTTCTGGGCACCATCATCGGCATGATCGAAATTTTCGGAAGCACTGGTTCGGCGGGCGTCGATCCAACGCGTCTTGCCAACGGGATTTCGGTCGCGTTGTACAACACCGCGATGGGCATCATCGTGGCGGTTCCCGCGCTCATGTTCTATCGCTATTTCCGCGGTAAGGTGGACTCGCTGCTCATCGAGATGGAGCAGCAAGCCACTCGCATGGTCGACATCCTGCACGGAGACCGCGCCAAGTGAACTTTCGTCGTGGCCGCTTCCGTGAAGAACCGGAAATCAACTTCATTCCGTTGATTGACGTGCTGCTCGTGGTGCTCATCTTTTTGATGGCTTCAACGACGTACAACAAATTTACGGAGTTGAAAATTTCGCTGCCTGAGGCCGATGCGGAAAAGCAAGTGCAACGGCCAAAACAGATCACAGTCGTGATCGATCCGACGGGCCGTTTTCAGGTCAATGAAAAGGCGCCGTTCACGTTTCCCGGAATCGCTTCGCTCTCGCAGAACTTGAAAGATGCCGCGACTGGACTGACGGACCCCGTGGTCGTCATTAAAGCTGATGGCGCTGCCAAGCATCAAGACGTTGTTCACGTGATGGAAGCCGCGCGACTGGCTGGCCTTGGCAATATCACGTTCGAGACGACGAGCGCCACCGCTACTGGAAAGTAGCCGTGCGGTGGAACGCCATCGCTATTACGCTTAGCCGATAGGCGACACGAACGTGGCACTGAGCGCCTTTTTTGAACGGATCTGGTGGACGTCGCCCCCCACGACTTTGGCGACCCTTCTGTCGCCCGCCGCATGGATTTTTGGTCGAGCCGTGAAGTTGCGGCGCGAGCTTTATCGCGGCGGTACGTTTAAGCGCTCCCATCCTGGTGTTCCGGTCGTCGTGGTGGGCAATATCGTCGTCGGTGGCGCTGGCAAGACGCCAGTGACGCAAGCTGTTGTGCGTTGTTTGCTGCAGGCGGGGTACAAGCCCGGCATCATCTGTCGCGGCTATCCCGTGAGTCCAAGTACGCCTCGTCACGTGACGGCACGTTCACGCGCCTCGGACGTCGGCGACGAGCCGCTGCTGCACTTTGCGCTTGGCGTGCCGGTGGTTGTCTGTGCGAAGCGTGTGCTGGCGGCTAATGCGTTACTAGATCGTCATCCAGAAGTCGACGTGTTGGTTGCTGATGACGCGTTACAGCATTACGCGTTGATGCGTGACGTTGAAATTGAAGTGATGAGCAACGAGCGGCACTATGGCAACGAACTATTGATGCCCGCCGGTCCATTGCGCGAGTCCGTGGATCGTGCACGGGAATGCGGCCTCCGCATTTCACCGTCGTGGTGGATTCCGGAGACCGGCTACAAGATTGGTAATCATCATGTCGCGCGCCGCCGAATTTCGGAGGCGTATGCTCTCGTGCAACCTGACCGTCGCACACAACTCAACACGTTTGGCGGCTCGCGCCCTGCGGTAGTCGCCGGCATTGCCAACCCAGGTCAATTCGCCAAGGCTCTTGAGCGCGCCGGCGTCGACGGCCAACTGTTTGCGTTTCCAGATCATCATGAATTTAAGGCGAGCGATTTTGAACAAATCGGGAATCGCTCGATTTTGATGACTGAGAAGGACGCCGCGAAGTGTCGAGAGTTTGCCGATCACCGCATGTGGGTCGTACCAATGCGGGTGCATCTTGCGACGGAGACCAAGCGTAAACTGTTGCGATTGGTGCGGCGCGCGGCCGAGAAATATTCCCCTACTGAGACTGTCGACGATGGACCCGAAACTGCTTGAAATTCTTGTCTGCCCTGTGACCAAGGGGGCGCTTATGTTTGATCGTGACAAGCAAGAGTTGTTGTCGAAGTCGGCGCGGCTCGCGTACCCCATCCGCGACGGAATGCCTGTGATGCTTGAGGAAGAGGCACGCAAAATGAGCGCGGAAGAGGTCGAGGCGCTCGCGTAGCCGACGCTTCGACCCGGACTCATGAGTTTCATTGTTGTAATTCCTGCGCGTTACGCTTCGACGCGCTTCCCCGGCAAGCCGCTGATCGACATCGCCGGTAAACCTATGGTGGTGCGCGTCGCCGAGCGTGCTGCTTTGTCCACGGCCACTCGCATCGTGGTAGCGACTGACGACCCGCGGATCGCCGCAGCTTGTGCCGCGAACGACGTGCAGATCGCGATGACGCGGGACGACCACCCCACGGGTACGGACCGCCTAGCTGAGGTTGCTGCGAAACTGGGGCTGGACGACGATGCGATTGTCGTGAATGTGCAAGGCGACGAGCCACTCATCCCAGCATTTGCGATCGATCGCGTCGCCGGGTTGTTGGCCGAAAAACCGCAAGCTTCGATCGCGACGCTGTGCCACCCAATTCACGACGCGGCCGAGGCAATCAATCCAAACATCGTGAAATGCGTGTTGGATGAAACCGGCCTCGCCCTCTATTTCAGTCGCGCGCCGATTCCCTATGCGCGCGACGCTTGGGCCGCAAGCGTGCACGCAATGCCGCCGGGGCTGCCGTTGTATCGGCACATTGGGCTCTATGCATACCGAGCGTCGTTTTTGCGCACGTTCCCGACGTTGGCGGTGCCGGCTATCGAGCGGTTCGAGTCGCTTGAGCAGTTGCGCGCGCTGGCGCACGGCTACCGTATCGCGGTCGGAGTGGTGAATGAGCCTTTGCCCCCGGGCGTCGACACACCCGAAGACTACGAACGTTTGCTACGCGCTATTCCGTAGTGAGCTTGACTTTGTGTATGTAGTAACGAGTGTCGCCGAAGCAGCTCGTCGGCAATCCGACTTTTTCGGTGTAATGCAGTGACACGCGCTTGCCCACGTTGCGGTTAATGTCCGCCGCAACCGTTTCGTCCCACACCGTGAAGAAGAATTTTTCTGGCAATGCGCCGGGCAGGACGACCATATTGAGCTCCCCCTCCCACGTTTTGCAGATCCATCCCTTGCGCGAAA
The DNA here is from genome assembly GCA_029571495.1 of Pseudomonadota bacterium. GTDB lineage: Bacteria > Pseudomonadota > Gammaproteobacteria > Burkholderiales > Casimicrobiaceae > Casimicrobium. The sequence goes on along the minus strand of JAKPSO010000391.1, from coordinate 3,644 downwards.
ACTTCTGCACCACGCCGACGCGTTCGCCGTCTGAGTAGCTCCACTTCCACACCACAACGGCGTAAATCGCCGCGAGCAGAACTACGACGAGGATGAGCGGTAATAGGAAGCCGCCGGACTGGCGCGAATAGCTGGGTGGTATTTTCATCATGTGGGAGTGGCAAAAAAAGCGCTTTTGAGACATAATATAGGCCGTTGAAAATACAACGCTTTATTGCAATGCCTCGATTGCATTTCATGTAAATCTTTTTACACGAATTGCCGTTTCAGTGGTGCGAAAAGCGTAACTCAGGGCGACGACATCCATGCTCGATCCGAATCAGATCGCCAAATTTCGTCAACAAACCGCCACGCCGCGCAAACGTTCCGTTGCCGGTAGTTGGACTCGTTTGTGTGGCACTTGCAAGCAGCCCGCCATTATCCGTGGCGGGAAGACGCGCAAGGTTGGCGGACGCACAGTATTCACCTGTGCAGGTTGCTTAACTAAACTTCTCGAAAAACCGGACGACGAAGTCGCCGCAGAGAAGACGGGCACGGGCGGCGAATAGCGCTCACGCTCAAGGCCCGTCGGGCATTGTTCAGTCCGAATAACAAAACACCGCGCAGCGTTCGCTGGGCGGTGTTTCTGTTTTTACGCGGTCAATCTGCTCAGATTAGTCTGCGTAGACTTTGGCGGCTTGAATAATCGGTGCCCACTTGCTGATTTCAGCGGCAAGCAGAGTCTTAGCGCCGGCGGAAGTCTGACGGTCGGCCGACATGATCTCCGCACCCAGTTCTTTCATCTTCGCGGCGAACATCGGATCTTTTATCGCCGCTTGCAGCGCCGATTGCAGCTTCGCAACCACGTCCGCCGGAGTGTTCTTCGGGGCGTAGAGGATGTGCCAAACGCCGACTTCGAAGCCTGGGAGCTCACTGGCGAGTGGTGGCAGATCCGGGAAGTTCGCCAGTTTGTTTTTGCTCGTCACCGCGAACGCCTTGACTTTTCCGCCCTTGATTTGGCCGGTCGTGTTGGTCGTTTGGTCGCACATGATGTCAACGTTGCCGCCGAGTAGCGCGGTCATCGCGGGGCCGGTGCCCGAGAACGGAACCGTCGTCAGGTCAGTCTTCATTGCGCTTTGAAGCAGCAAACCGCACAGGTGCGACGCCGAGCCAACGCCGGCGTTTGCCAGATTGATCTTCTCCTTGTTCGCACGGATGTACGCGAGCAGGTCTTTGGCGTTGGTCTGGGTCGTTTGTGGTTTCGCGATGAGCGTCATCGGTACGTCTACGACCGCACCAATCGGGATGAAGTCATCCAGCGGTTTGAAATCAAGCTTGCGATACAGCGACGGCGCTGTAGACATGCCGATGTGGTGAAACAGCAGCGTATAACCGTCACCCGCTGCGCGTGCCACTTTGCCCGCGCCAATTGTGCCACCTGCACCACCAGCGTTTTCTACGATCAGCGAACCTTTCAACTGTGTCCCCATCGCCTGCGATAGCGTACGAGCGACGACGTCGGTCGGGCCGCCTGCTGCGAACGGCACGACGACAGTAATCGGTTTTTCGGGGTATGCCGCAAGCGCGGTACCGGCTGCGAGCGCGCAGCCAACCATCGCGGCGACACGCGTAATCTTTGTAAACATAACTAACGCCTCCTAAGGTACGGTATTAAAGTAAGCCAGAACGCTGCCAACAACGCGAATGAACGCGACGCGGCTCACACTGAACCCATTCTACGAACGCCACACTTGGCCACATGCGGGTTTCCACTCGCAGGTTAAGCCACGCTCTCCTGCGCGCACTTTATAGTCATACGCTGTCAACAAGCCAGCGATCGCCGCGATTTGGTTGTTGCAGATCAAGAGCGGCCAAACGTCGCGGTGCCACGGCGCAACACCTGCGTTTTGCATCACGTTCTTCAGCGACACATGACCCGACGATGCGGAAAGCTTCACGCGGTCGCCGGGCAGGCGCTTGCGGATTAGCCACCGCTCCCCCGCCACAGGCTGGCGCAGCGAGGTCGTCACGATGTCCAACGCCTCGGAAAAGCACACCGTGCCCGCCGCGCCTAGCGCAACGCCTGATTCGCCCGTCCACGGCACAGCACGCCAGTCTCCGATCGGACGTTCGACCGATAGCTGGTCCCGGTAGACACGCACCCGCGCGCCATCTTTCGCAAAACCGAGCTGGATCGCTTGAGTCTGGTTGGTCGACGCGAGCTGCTTAAGCCATTCACGAAGTGTGTCGGCCGAGGGAACGGGAAGACCTTTACTCGCGAGCCAGTGCCGCAGCACGTTCGCGCGACGCTCTGGCGAGAGCGCGAGCAGGCGCGACACACGAGGCACGCCGTCATCGCTGATGGCCTTCAAGTCAATTGCCGCCAAATCAGCCAACAGTACGGTCGCCTCGGCTTGCAAGGTCGCCGCGCGCGACAGTGTCGTCTCAGCGCTTGGAAACGCGTTTACCAGCGCTGGCCAAACCTTCAAACGCAAACGATTCCGAGAGAAGCGCGCGTCGAGATTGCTCTCATCGTCCATCCATGTCAGAGCGTGTTCGAAGGCATACGCCTCAATCGCGCTGCGAGGAGTGTTCAGGAACGGCCGCTCGTAGCGCCCGGCGCGGCGCGGCATAGCCGCCAGCCCGGCTGGGCCGGATCCGCGCAACAACTGCAGCAAGACTGTCTCGGCGTGATCGCGCGCATGATGCGCGAGGGCGACTACGTCCGTGTCTAGCGCATCTAGCGCATGGTAGCGGGCTTCCCGCGCCGCAGCCTCCAAGCCAATGCCCGCATTCCTGTCGACGTTTACTCGCGTACTCGCGAAAGGTATCGCAAGCGCATCGCACACGGACGCGCAATGCGCTTCCCACGCATCAGCATTCGCGCTTAGGCCGTGGTGAACGTGATGCGCGGACAACGTCCAGAAAGATTGCTGTTTCGCCAGCTCCGAGAGCACGTGCAAAAGAACGACCGAGTCAACGCCGCCAGAAAGCGCGACGCAAACTTTCGTGACGCCGGTCTTCTCCCAACCCCCGGCTGCATCAGCCGCTGCGCGCGTTACAGCAACGAGCAACTTCTTGGTAGCCGCTGAGTGGCTGCCCGATTCACGCATCGGAACATTCATGGGACTACCTGCTCGCCATGCACGCCATGAGCGCTTTGGGAGAAGTTAACTGGCAACCTTAAACGCGCCATACCCCGCCAATCGTGCGCGGCGCTCCGTGAGGCGCTTTTCCGGGCTCAGCGCGGTGAGTCGTGCGAGTTCGCTGACGAGCACCTTTTTCAAGTTGCCCATCATGGCCACGGGGTCGCGATGTGCGCCGCCTGGCGGTTCCGGCACGATATGGTCGATCAGTTTTAGTGTCTTCAAGCGCTCCGCCGTAATGCCCAAGCTTTCGGCTGCATCAGCCGCGCGCTCTGCGCTCTTCCACAAGATCGAAGCGCATCCTTCCGGCGAAATCACTGCGTAGGTCGAATACTGCAACATGCTCGTCACGTCGCCAACCGCGATCGCCAACGCACCGCCAGAACCGCCTTCGCCGATGATCGTAACGATGATCGGGCTCTTGATTTGCGCCATCTCCACCAGGTTGCGGCCAATCGCTTCGGATTGTCCGCGCTCCTCCGCGCCCACGCCGGGATACGCGCCGGGCGTGTCCACGAA
>JAKPSO010000374.1 GCA_029571495.1 Pseudomonadota bacterium | reverse complement strand
ATCGACTGTTTGGTCACGAGCGCTGGTACCACCAAATGTTTTACCCACTGCTCCAATCAAAGCGCGAGCACAGCGCGCTCAAGTTTGGCGGTCACGCCTATGCAGAAGAGGAAACGAAATCTGATGCTGAGCCGGGGCAGTCGGTCAAAACCGCGTAGCGGGAATCAACCCGATAGGCGCGCCGGGTTCCACGTTGAGACGGCGCGTCCCCAAAACTCACCAACCGTTCGCAACTTATCGAGATCGTCTTGTCGCAGAAATTGCCACGCTTGCACTAGCGTTGGCAACGCGAGACGTTCATCGATGGCTGCGGCGCGCGTTTGCTTGGAGAGCTTTTCGCCGTCGGCATTTCGCGCAATCGGCACGTGCAGGTAGCGCGGCGTTGCATAGCCCAAGCGCTGCTGCAGCACGATTTGCCTCGCCGTGTTGCCAAGCAAATCTGCGCCACGCACGACATCGGTGACACCCTGCAGCGCGTCGTCGACGACCACAGCGAGCTGGTAAGCGAACAAGCCGTCGGCGCGTCGCAGCACGAATTCGCCTACCTCGCGAGCGACGTCTTGTTCGACCACGCCGTGACAGCGATCCGTGAATGAGACGTTCGAGCTGCGCCCGTCCACGCGCAGTCGAACAGCCCGCGCAACCGCATCGTGCAAGCCGAGCTCGCGGCAGGTGCCGGGGTAAATTGTTTCGTGCTCGGCGTTTCGCGGGGCGCTCGACAGTTGCGCGCGCGTGCATTGGCACACGAACAGGTCGCCGGTGCTGATGAGCGTTTGCAAGGCCGATGCGTACAACGCAGTGCGTTCGCTTTGGCGCACGACCTCTCCGTCGTGCTCAAAACCGTAGGCAGCCAGCTGCGCGCGAATTCGAGTCTCGGCTTCCGCAGAGCAGCGCGGTTGATCCACATCCTCAATGCGGAGCAACCACCGCCCACCGGCGGCGCGAGCATCGGCGTAACTCGCCATCGCCGCCACCAATGAACCAAAATGCAGCGGCCCCGTCGGTGAGGGTGCGAAGCGGCCGACGTACGGCCGTGCGACGGCGGTTAAGGTTTCGTCGGCGCTTGCCACTTCCAGCGACTCTCTTGCAATCCGAGCACGGCGTTGGGATATTCAAACCGCCCAAGCGAGCCGTTATAGCGCGCCAGGGCACGCACGACATCGCCCTTTTCGATGTCAAGGTAGTGGCGAAGAATCGTACAGCCGTAGCGCAGATTGGTGCGCAGGTGAAAGAGATTGTGGTCTGCCGTGCCAATGAGGCGAACCCAAAACGGCATGACCTGCATATAGCCACGCGCCGACGCGCTTGAAATCGCGTACTTGCGGAATGCGCTTTCGTGGTTGATGACGGCCAAGACGAGCTGTGGATCAAGCCCCGCGCGACTGGCCTCGTACTGCACCGTGGTCAAAAACTCGCGGCGCTGCTCGGCATCCGGCATGCGCGATGCCAGTCGCGTCGACATCTCCGCCAGCCTGGTCTGCACCAAAGCGGGCTCGCCGACAAGGCGCGTGGCACTGCGATCCGCAATGGCCGAAGCCATCGAGGTTTGTACGCTATGCGAGAGCTTTTCTTCGGCTTGTGCGCCGGCGTGGGCGGTTGTTTGCGCTGCTAGTAGCAGCGCGAACAACGCGTAGCGAAACTTACGCAAGCGCTTTGCTAACGACATTGGCAACGAAATCTGCAACGTCTGTCAGCGGCATTTTGGTCGCCGCGGTATCGCGTCGCGCTTGATATTCCACCGCGCCTTCCTTGAGGCCACGATCGCCCACTGTGATCCGATGCGGAACACCGATCAACTCCAGCTCTGCGAACATCACACCGGGGCGCTCACCGCGATCATCGAGCACGACATCAATGCCGCGTTTGCTGAGGTCGGCATAGAGCGCATCCGCAGCCGCCTTGACCTCCGTGCTGCGGTCGTAACCGAGCGCCGCAATCGCAACAGTGAAAGGTGCCATTGGTGTTGGCCAGATGACGCCTTTGTCGTCGTAGTTCTGCTCAATCGCTGCGGCCACCACGCGCGTGATGCCGATGCCATAGCAGCCCATTTCCATGACCTGTTCTTTCTGGTCTTTATCCAGAAATTTCGCGCCGAGCGCAGCGGAGTAGCGTTGCCCCAGCGCGAACACGTGGCCTACTTCGATACCGCGGCGAAGCGAGAGCGTGCCCTTGCCGTCGGGGGAGGTGTCGCCCTCGACCACATTGCGAATGTCGGCAACGACATCCGGCTCGGCGAAGTCGCGCCCCCAGTTGCCGCCCGTGACGTGATAGCCGGCTTC
>JAKPSO010000344.1 GCA_029571495.1 Pseudomonadota bacterium | reverse complement strand
TCGGCCCGACGCCACCGGGGACGGGGGTTAGGTAACCCGCAACTTCGTTCACAGAGTCGAAATCGACGTCACCGACGAGTTTGCCGCCTTCGGCCTCAGGCAAACGATTGATACCGACGTCGATGACGACTGCGCCGGGTTTAACCATGTCTGCTTTGATGAAGCGAGGCTTGCCGACGGCTGCGACGAGGATGTCGGCTTGGCGGCACTGTGCGGCGAGATCTGCTGTGCCGGAATGGCAGATGGTGACGGTCGCGTTGGCGTGCAGAAGGAGCATCGCCATCGGTTTGCCGACGATGTTGCTGCGGCCGACGACGACGGCGTGTTTGCCGCGCAGGTCTTCGAGGCCAATGTCTTTAAGCATTTCCATGCAACCCGCAGGCGTGCAGCTGACAAAACGCGGCTCGCCGATCATGAGCGCACCGACGTTCTCGACGTGAAATCCATCCACGTCTTTGTGCGCGGCGACCGCCTCAAGCACTTTCTTTTCGGCAATGTGTTTCGGTAGTGGCAGCTGCACGAGAATGCCGTGAATGCTCGCGTCTTTGTTCAATGCGTCGATCACGGCGAGCAGCTCCGCCTCCGTCGTGCTCGCGGGCATTTTGTGCATGACGCTGTGCATGCCGACCTTGGCGCAACCCGCGACTTTGTTGCGAACGTACACCTGCGACGCAGGGTCTTCGCCAACCAACACGACGGCGAGGCCCGGCGTGATGCTGCGCGCCTTAAGTGCCGTAACGTCCGCGGCGATGCGGTCACGAACTTTTGCGGCGAGTACGTTGCCGTCGATGCGAATGGCGGTCATGGAGTGTCCTTCGGTTCTTCTGCCGCGGCAGCGACGGGTTCATCGGGAGCAACGGTAGTTGGCACCGGAGCGGCTTCGCCTTCAGCACCCACGGCACCAGCGGCAGCAGGCACCGCCACCGGCACAATCACCGGCGGATCGGGCACAAACGGGTAAACCGTAGCTTCCGTAACGACCCAATGCATCTTCGCATCGTGTTCTTCCTGCGGCAATTCGTCCGCAATCTGCGCCTCGAAACACACGCCGATGCGCGCGCTGTTGTCGGCGATTTTCGTCGACAGGCGGTCGTAATAGCCGCCGCCCTGCCCAAGGCGCGACAGTCCCTTGGTGAACGCAACGCCGGGGTAGATCACGCAATCGACGGCGATCGGTTCAATCGGCGCGGAACGCGTAACGTCGGGCGCACGGATGCCGTGCTTGTGTGGGATCAGCGCGTCGAGATTACGAATGCGCCATAGTGTCATGAGGCCCGCGACCGAGGTGATCTTCGGATAGGCAACGGCTTTGCCACGCTTCAGAAGCTCTTTGCACAAGTCATCGGTCGCGACTTCGCTGCCGTAGCTTGCATAGAGCAGCACTGTTTTTGCGCGATGCACGTCCGGGTGATGCAAGAGTCGCTCAATGATGCGGCGCGTGCCCGCATTGCGCTCCTTATCCGACAATGCGTCACGTTTCACGCGAAATTCCTCACGCAGCGCGGGCTTTACCGAGGGCCTTGCCTCAGCCGCAACGACGATGTCGTCTTGCACAGGCGTTGCCGCAGCCTCAATGGGCGCAGGGTCTTGCTCGTTCGGCTCCGGCGTGAGCACCGGGCCAAACCTATAATCGTTTGCTTCTTCCATCGCGCTATTTTGTCATCCCCTTGGGCACTTCAAGAAATTCGAATTTTCTGGATGAAGTGCTGGGCGCGCGGCGCGCAGCGACCGGAATGTACTCGGGTACATGAGGATCGCGAGCACCGCGCAACGACGCAATTCGCCAGAAAAACGGTTTTATTGAGGTGCCCATATGAATGCTCTCGTTGACGCTTCCCCTTACGCCTCTAGACGTGAGCGCCTTTTCGCCGCTATCGGCGACGACATCGCCATCATCCCCACCGCGCCCGAAGTGCTTCGCAATCGCGACACCGGCTACTTGTATCGCCACGACAGCTACTTTTATTACCTGACTGGTTTTGCCGAGCCGGAAAGCGTGTTGGTGCTCGTCGGCGGCGCGAATAAGAAGGCAATTCTCTTTTGCCGCGAGAAAAACCTTGAGCGCGAAATTTGGGACGGGTATCGCTACGGCCCGGACGCTGCGCGTGAAATTTTCCGGTTTGACGAAGCGCTGCCGATTGAATCGCTCAAAGTTGAACTGCCAAAACTGATGGCAGATAAGCGTGCGGTTCACACGCCCGTGGGCTCGGGTGCCACGTGGGACGCCGAAATTGCCGCCGCGATCAACGCCGTACGCGGTCAAGCCCGTACGGGCGTATCCGCGCCAACCTCCGTCATCGACGTGCGCGCAACGCTCGACGACATGCGTCTGATCAAAGACGTGCATGAAATCAATTTGATGCGTCGTGCGGCCGAGATTTCGTCGCAGGCACACGCGCGTGCGATGCGCACGGCGCGGCCAGGGCAATTTGAGTATCACGTCGAGGCCGAACTCGCGCACGAATTTATTCGCCAAGGATCGCGTGCACCGGCATACAACCATATCGTGGCCAGCGGCCCGAACGCGTGTGTTTTGCACTACAACGATAGCAATCGCAAAATGCAAGACGGCGATCTGTTGCTGATCGACGCCGGCTGCGAATACTTGGGATACGCCAGCGACATCACGCGCACCTTCCCTGTCAACGGCAAATTCAGCGGCCCGCAGCGCGACGTATATCAGGCTGTGCTGGACGCGCAACTCGCGTGCATGGAGTCGCTCAAACCCGGCAAACCGTTCAACGAATATCACGAGGTTGCGACGCGCGTGCTTTCACAAGGCATGCTCGATTTAGGACTGCTCAAAGGCAGCCTCGACCAGGTGCTCGAAGAAAAAACTTACATGCAGTTCTACATGCACCGTGCGGGCCACTGGATCGGCATGGACGTGCACGACGCGGGCGATTACCGCAAGCTCGGCGTGTGGCAAACCTTGCAGCCGGGCATGGTGATCACCAACGAGCCTGGTCTGTACATCCGCCCAGACGCCAACGTGCCGGAGCACTTCTGGAACATCGGCATTCGCATCGAAGACGATGTGCTGATCACCGAAGACGGCAACGAAAACCTAACCATCACCACCCCGAAAACCGTGGCAGAGGTTGAGGCGGCGTGCGCGCGGTAGCGCGCTGACGCTATGTCGTCGATGAAATTTCTCGTAGTGGGTGGCGGGCCGGTCGGGCTTGCCGCGGCGCTCGCGCTGAAAGCCCGCGGCATCACGGACGACATCACGGTGCTCGAAGCGGCGCCGCGCGAACAGCGCGTGTTCAGCGATCGCAACATCGCGCTTTCCGCTGCGTCGTGGCGATTCCTGACGCGGCTGAATGTGACGGTCCCGCCGACGGAGCGTGCGCCCATCGTCGACGTGGAAGTGAGTCAGCGCGGCGCGTTTGGGTTGTTGCGCTTGACAGCGGATGACGTCGGAGCCAACGAGCTTGGCGCGGCAACGCCGTACCCGTCGATCAAAACTGCGCTCGACAACGCGATCCACGCGGCGAACATTCACATCCTCTACGGCGCGAAAGCGACGCGCGTGGAGCACGTGGCGCGACATGCGGTGGTGCATCTCGAATCGGGCGAACAGTTGCGCGCGGACTGTGTGGTGCTTGCTGATGGTGCGGGTTCAGATCTGGTGAACGACTTCAAACGCTTGGAGCGCGACTCAGGGCAGATGGCCGTCATCACGCGCGTCTCGCCCGCCAAGCCGCGCCACGGCGTTGCCTTCGAGCGCTTCACGGCGGGTGGCGCGTTGGCGCTGGTGCCGCGCGCCGACAAAGAATGGACGGTGATCTGGGCGCGTCCGCGCGCCGAGGCCGAACGTTTGTTGCAACTTGATCAAGCGACGCTGAGCGATGAAATCAACGCCGCGTTCGGACCAAACATGGGCGCGCTCAAGATCACCGCGACAGCCACGAGCTACCCACTCGTCTGGCGCTTTGTCGAGCCGCGTGCGAGTGGCGCGATTGTGGCGCTAGGCAATGCGGCGCAAGGATTGCATCCCGCCGCTGCGCAGGGTCTCAACCTCGGCCTGCGCGACGCAGAAGACCTTGCCGAAGTCTTCAGCCACTCGGGGGATTGCAGCGTGGAAACGATCGCGCCCACGCTCGCGAAGTTTGCGCGCAAACGTGGCCCAGATCGCGTGGCGCGGATTGGGTTCACGGGCTTGCTCGCGTACGGTTTTGATCGCGGCGGCTGGCTGGCCGACGTTCCGCGTGGCTTGGGACTCACGGCGGTACAAATGTTGCCACCGCTACGGCGCGAACTCGTGCGACATCTGGCGTTGGGTTAGCCGCAACAGCTTTTTGGCGTTCGCGGCTGCTGCACGGTCGTTGTGTGCCGTTTTGCTGGATTTAAGTACGAACAGTCGGCGAGCGCGGGTGTGAGAAGTGTATTTCGTAGGGGGTTAAGCCGTTGAGTATTTTGCGAGGACGGCGGTTAATCAAGTCTTGGACGTGAGCGACGTATTCATCGGAGTAGCCGTCCA
>JAKPSO010000332.1 GCA_029571495.1 Pseudomonadota bacterium | reverse complement strand
GCATCGAACGCCGCTTTCATTTCGGCCTTCGTCAACTCCAACGCCGCCATGTTCGGCGCGTCAAGACGATCAAACTTGCGCGTGTACTCCAACACCGCCGCGTCTCCACGCGCACGAACGTCCGAAAGAATTGCCGCAACCGTCGCGTCCACACCATCGTCCAACGCGCCCGCGTGATGCGTCAGCGCGTCAAGCGATGCGAGGAAATCGGGAGCGGTGGAGTTGAGAAGTTTCATAAATCGTTAGCGGATTTTCGTAGGGCGGGCACTGCCCGCCAAGCGCCTTACGCCGAAGGCAAAACCATATTGGCGCTGTACTCGGGTTGAAGGCGGACGGTGCCCGCCCCAATCCACTGCACTTAAGAAATTGACGTGAGATTTTTAGACGCAGATTACGCAGATGAGTCAGTTGATTTACGCAGATTTATTTTCGGCTACGCACGCCGCGCTGAGACTGAAAAATCAGCGGCAATCTGCGTTAAATCTGCGTAATCTGCGTCTAAAAAATCCGTGTTCATCTGTGTAAATCTGTGGCAAAGAAGAGCGCGTAAGACGCTAAGTTTGGTGGATTGGGGGCCGCCCTACGCTCTTACGCGGTAGCACTCGAACCAATCATCCCCGCGCATCAATCGATCGCGCGAAGCTTTCGATGATCGGCATGATGGCGTCGCGTTTGGTTTTCAGCGCGGCTTGATTGACGATCAGGCGCGCGGAAATGTCGGCGATTTTTTCGACGGCTTTGAGATGGTTCGCCTTGAGCGTTGCGCCGCTGCTGACCACGTCGACAATCGCGTCGGCGATACCCACGAGCGGCGCGAGTTCCATTGAGCCGTAGAGCTTGATGAGGTCAACGTGCACGCCTTTTTGTGCGAAGTGCGCGCGTGCCGTGTCGATGTATTTCGTCGCGACACGCAAGCGGCGACCGCGTTGAACGAGTTGGTCGTAGTCGGTCGTTTCCGGGACGGCTACCATCAATCGGCACTTCGCGATGTTCAGGTCTAGCGGCTCGTACAGCCCCGCAGTGTCGGACTCCATGAGCACGTCTTTGCCGGAAATGCCAATGTCCGCGCCGCCTTGTTGCACGTAGGTCGGTACGTCGCTGGCGCGTACGATCACGACGCGAACGTCTTCGCGTTGCGTGGCGAGAATGAGCTTCCTAGACGCTTCCGGATCTTCGAGCACGTCAATGCCCGCAGTGCGCAGCAGCGGTCGTGTGTCGTCAAGGATGCGGCCCTTGGAAAGTGCAAATGTGATCACGTCGAAATCCGTTCGATGCTCGCGCCGAGGCCAATGAGTTTGTCTTCGATGTGCTCGTACCCGCGATCAAGGTGATAGATGCGATCAATCATCGTCGTGCCGGAAGCGCAGAGCCCCGCGATCACTAGGCTGGCCGAAGCGCGCAGATCCGTTGCCATGACGTTCGCACCCTTGAGGCCTTTCACGCCTTGCACCACCGCCGTGTTGCCCGTGACTTCAACGTTCGCCCCTAGGCGCGACAGCTCCGAGACGTGCATCATTCGGTTCTCGAAAATATTCTCGGTCATCACAGCAGTGCCTTCGGCCACGGCGTTCATCGCCATGAGCTGTGCCTGCATGTCGGTCGGGAACGCGGGATACGGCGCCGTCTTCACGCTAACAGCCTTGAGCGCGCCTTTGCGCGCGACGGTGATCGAGGTGCCGTTGATCGTGATGTCGCATCCGGCGTCGCGCAGCTTGTCGAGGATCGCGTCCATCGACGCTACGGGTGCGTCTAGGAGCGTGATCTCGCCACCCGCCGCCGCGACGGCGCAGGCGAACGTGCCCGCCTCGATGCGGTCCGGCATCACGCGCCACGTGGCGCTGTGCAAGTCCGTCACACCAGTGATCGTGATGGTGTCTGTGCCCGCGCCTTTGATGTTCGCGCCCATCGCGATCAAGCAATTGGCGAGATCAACGACTTCTGGCTCGCGCGCTGCGTTTTCGATGATCGTAACGCCTTCTGCTAGCGTCGCGGCCATCATGATGTTCTCGGTGCCCGTGACGGTGACCATGTCCATCACAATGCGCGCGCCTTTGAGACGTCCGCCGGGTGCGGTGGCATTGATGTAACCGCCGTCGAGCGTGACTTCCGCGCCCATCGCCTCCAAACCTTTCAAGTGCTGATCAACCGGACGCTGACCAATCGCGCAACCGCCCGGCAGCGACACACGCGCCTCACCCCAACGCGCCACCAGCGGCCCGAGTACGAGCACCGATGCGCGCATCGTCTTCACAAGATCGTACTCAGCGACCGGCTTGGTCAACGTGCTAGCGTCGATCTCAACGCGATGCGTTTCTGTGCGCGCGGCGGTGACGCCCATTTGGTTCAACAAGCGAACCGTCGTGCGTGTGTCGTTGAGTTGCGGCACGTTGGTAAAGGTCACTGGACCTTTGACCAAGAGCGACGAACACAGAATCGGCAGCGCCGCATTCTTTGCGCCGGAGACGCGTACTGCGCCGCGCAGCGGGCCGTTGCCCGTGACTTTGAGCTTATCCATTCTTTGCGGCCCACTGTTCGGGTGAATAGGTTTTCATGGAAAGAGCGTGTACTTCGGCCTTCATGCGATCGCCGAGCGCGGCGTAGACACGTTGATGCTGCTTGATCATCGAGAGGCCGCGAAATTCTTCGCTCACGATCACGGCAAAGAAATGCTGGCCATCGCCTTCCATTTCGATGTGCGTGCAGGGCAGCGCCGACGCGATGTAGTTTTTGACGGTGTCCGGTGTGAGCATTACGGCCTCAGTTTGTAGCCCGTAGCGAGCATGCGCATCGCCACGATAGAGAGAAGAACAACGAAGAACGCGACGACGGCGAGACTACGCGCGGGGCTGACGTCCGAAAGCCCAAAGAATCCGTAGCGAAAGCCGTCGATCATGTAGAAAAACGGATTGAAATGCGACATGCTCTGCCAGAACGCGGGCAGCGAATGAATTGAATAAAACACGCCAGACAGAAACGTCAGCGGCATGATGATGAAGTTCTGAAACACCGCAAGGTGATCGAATTTTTCCGACCAAATGCCGGCGATCAAACCGAGCGTTCCCATGATGGCGCTGCCGCCTGCAGCGAACGCGATGACCCACAGCGGATGCTGCGGCACGGCCGCCGACGCGCCGACAAACGGGAAGGTGATGACCCATACGCCAAGGCCCACGCACAGGCCGCGCACCATCGCGCCACCCACATACGCGCAGAAAATTTCGAACGAGGTAATCGGCGGCAACAGGATGAAAATAATGCTGCGCATCATCTTCGATTGAATGAGCGACGATGAGCTGTTCGCAAACGCGTTCTGCAGCACGGCCATCATCACGAGGCCCGGTATCAGAAAGGCCGTGTAACCGACACGACCGTCGTATACCTTCACGTTCGATTCGAGCACGTGCGAAAAAATGAGCAAGTACAACAGCGTGGTGACCACAGGCGCGACGACGGTCTGGAACGCGACCTTCCAGAAGCGCAAACACTCTTTGTAGAAAAGCGCCCGGAAACCGGGGCCGAGCGCGAGCGGCGACGCGTTGAATTCGGCAGCTGACACCGGCGAGCTCTTGCTCATGCTGCCTCCTTCGACGTCAGGCGCAAAAACGCTTGCTCTAGGTCCGCTTCGCCGAGCTTCATTTCCTTAATCGTAATGTTGGCTTCGCGAAACGCTGCGAGTAGTGTTTCGAGTTCGCTGAAGCCCGAAAGCGTGAAGCCGAACGCGCCCGACGCCTGCACGCTGCCGCGCGCTTGCCATTCGACGGGCAATGCGTCGGCGGAGACTTGTACGGTGATGCCGGTCGCGCCGCGCAGCAAATTCGTTGTTGTGTCCAGTGCGACGACTTCGCCGCCCTTGAGCATCGCAACGCGGTTACAGAGTGCTTCCGCTTCTTCCAAATAATGCGTGGTCAAGATGATCGTGTGGCCTTCGCTGTTGAGGCGCTTGATGAACGTCCACAGGTTTTGCCGCAGTTCGACGTCAACGCCCGCAGTCGGCTCGTCAAGCACAATGACGGGCGGTTTATGCACGAGCGCTTGGCCAACAAGCACGCGACGCTTCATGCCGCCTGAGAGCGCGCGCATGTTGGCGTTTGCCTTACTCGTCAAATCGAGGTGATGCAGGATCTCATCAATCCACGCGTCGGCTTTGGAAACTCCATAGTACTTGGCCTGCAAGGCCATGGTTTCGCGCACCGTGAAGAACGGATCAAACACCAGTTCTTGTGGCACCACGCCGAGATTGCGTCGCGCGTCGCGGTAGTCGCTGACCGTGTCGAAGCCCATGATTTTTGCGGATCCGCTATCGGCCCGCGTGAGCCCCGCAAGGATGCTGATGAGCGTCGTCTTGCCCGCGCCATTCGGCCCCAACAACGCAAAAAATTCGCCCTGCTCCACACGTAAAGAAACGTGGTTGAGCGCGCGAACGTTGGGGTAGGACTTGCAGACGTCGGTGACTTCGACGGCGGCAACAGAAGACGACACAGACTTCACAAAGGCAACCTCAATGGCAACCTTTGATTTTATGCGTTTTCGCCGCTGCTCCCACCGCTTCAGGCGGGGGGCGGAGTGGGGATGGTGTTCGGGGAAAGTCCAACGGACAACCATCCCCCACCTAGCCTCCCCCGTGTAGGAGGAGGAACGACTCCCTAGGGACCGCTAAAACAACGCTTCAATCCCGTACGCATCCGCCAGCGCCGCAAGCTTCGATGTGAGGCCAACGACCCGACATTGCGCGCCCGCTTTTCGTTTGAGCGCCGTGATGAGCGCAAGGCCCGCTGAGTCAACCTGCGTCACGCCGGACACGTCAATCGTCGCCGTGCCCGCAGCCGTGGGCTCGAAAGCGTCCCACACGCTGTGTGCGTTGGCGAAGGTGATCGGGCCGGTAAGCTGCATCGCGTCGTTACTTATTCTTCGCTTGCAGCTGCTTGATCAGCGCGTCAACGCCCTGATCGCGCACGACCGTGTTGAACTCTTCGCGATAGTTGGTCACGAGGCTCACACCAGCGACGACGATGTCGTAAGCCTTCCACGAGCCGTCAGCGCCCTTTTCCATCGAGTAATCGATTGGGATGCCTTGGCCGTTGGGTTGATTCACTACCGTTTTCACGATCACGTCGGTGTCGGCGGCGTTCATGCGCAATGGCCGGAAATCAATCGTGTTGTTGCGGAAGTTCGCGAGCGCACCGGAGTAAGTGCGCACCAAGAGCGTTTGAAATTCCTTGGTGAGCGCGGCTTGTTGGTCCGGCGAGGCTTTCGCCCAATTGCGGCCCATCGCCAGTTGCGTCATGCGCGAGAAGCTGAAGTTCGGAAGGAGCTTCGTTTCAATGAGGCTCTTCAATTTTGGTTGATTGCTGAGGATCGCGGGGTCAGCCTTGAGCACGGCCGTCACTTCTGTCGAGACGGATTTCACCAACGCGTCGGGCGCGCCATCAGCGGCTTGCGCTTGTGCAGTCGAAACTACCGACAGCGCGGCCACCGAGGCCAGCGACACAAACCATTTCGAAAACTTCATGTGTTCCAACTTTCTTTATTCGTCTTTCGGACGCTTACCGTCGAGCACCAAGCTCTGCCGACGCTGTAGATAGGCTGATCGCATAAACGTGTAGCGATCCAGTGCCGCCTGATTCATTAGTGCCTCTGCCGGGAACAGCCCGACCCTGGTATCGACGACTCGCGCGCCCATTAACGAATTGCGAACCGGAACGGATGACAGGTTCGAGATCGGATCAACTTTGCCATCGGCGTAACGGCCCACGGCGTCGCGCACCGTCGACGGTCCAAGGAACGGCAGCACGAGGTATGGACCTTGCCCAAGGCCCCAGTAGCCTAGTGTTTGCCCGACGTCTTCGTTGCCACGCTCAATGCCCATTGGAGTTGCGAGGTCAAACAAACAGCCGAGGCCGAACGTCGTGTTGATCATCACGCGACCGAGATCGTCGCCGAGTTTTGCGCCTTTGAGTTGCAAGGCGTCGCTGACGATAGATTGCGCGTCGGAAGCGTTTTGGAACACGTTGCTGACGCCGGTCTTCACCGGCACCGGAACCGCCGCGTCGTAGCCCTTGGCGATCGGTTTAAAGAGGTAATGATCGAACGTGTTGTTGAACGAAAAGACTCCACGATTGATCGGCTCCAGCGGATCGCCGGGCGCTGCGGCTTTGAACGACGCGCATCCCGAGAGCGCGAGCACGCCGACGCTCGCCAATGACAACACGATGGATTTCAAAACGGGCTTCATGGTTTGACTCCTGGAGCTGGTGCAGGCGCTGCGGCAGGTGTCGCAGAGGCCGCTGCGGGCGTCGGCGAATCCTGCGCCTTGCTGAACATAAATTGCGAGATGAGTTTTTCGATTTGTATCGCGGACTGCGTCTTCTTGATGCGGTCTTCGTCTTTGAGCATCACCGTGTCGCCGCCCGCTTCGAGACCGACGAACTGTTCGCCCAGCAACCCCGACGTAAAAATCGTCGCGATGGTGTCGCGTGTGAATTTGTACTGCGAAAAAATGTGCAAACGAACGACTGCCTCGAAGGATTGTCCGTCTAGACGAATCGACTCGACGCGCCCGACCACCACGCCCGCGCTCTTGACCGGCGCTCGCGGCTTCAGGTTGCCAATGTTGTCAAAGCGCGCTTCGACTTGATAGCCCGAGCGCTCTTCGCTGGTAGTGAGCAGGTTGCCGACCTTCAGCGCGAGGAACAGCAACGCGCCGAGCCCGATCGCTACAAAAATTCCGACCCATAGGTCAATGGCTTTACGGTTCATAAGGCTGGGTTGCCCTTCAAATTTCTAATTAACGCCGCCACGGAACATAAACACCGTGAGCACAAAATCAAGCGCGAGAATCGCGAGCGCGGAGGTCACCACCGTGCGCGTCGTCGCCGCGGACACGCCCTCGGCAGTGGGCTGCGCATCATAGCCCTCAAACACGGCGATCAAACTCACGGCGAACGCAAAAACGACGCTCTTCACTACGCCGTTCATCACGTCGTGTTGCCAATCCACCGCCGCTTGCATTTGGCCCCAGAACGCACCGCCGTCAATACCGATCAAGCGCACGCCTACCAAGTAACCGCCGTAAATTCCCATCGTGGAAAACAGCGCCGAAAGCAGCGGCAACGAAATCACGCCGCCCCAAAACCGCGGCGACACCACGCGCGCAATCGGGTCCACTGCCATGACTTCCATCGCGGAGAGTTGCTCGGTGGTTTTCATCAACCCGATCTCGGCCGTGATCGCCGAACCCGCACGGCTCGCAAACAACAGCCGCCACCACAGGTCCCAACTCGCGCACCAGCGAGAGCGCAACGAGCACGCCCATCGACTCCGTCGCGCCGAAACGAACCAGCGTTTCGTAGCCCTGCAGCGCGAGCACCATGCCGATGAACAAGCCGCTCATCAACACGATGATCAGCGAGAGCACGCCCGCTTGGTAAATCTCTTTCAGGATCAGCTGCGGCCGCATGAATGAACCGCCGCTGTGACGAATCAGCGCCACGAAAAAACGAGCAACAAAACCAAGGCGCGAAATGCCGCCGATGACGGTCGCGCCGAGGTTCGAAAGCACGCGTGTCAGAAAACCACTCACGCGAAATCCTCCGCGAGCGTTTTGTTGCTCGGGTAGTGGAAACGCACGGGGCCGTCGGGCTCGCCGTCGACGAACTGGCGAACGAACGGGTCGGAACTCGCCTTGATCGTTTCGACGTCTCCTTGGGCGACAACGCGGCCCTCGGAGATGAAATAAATGTAGTCGACGATTTTGAGCGACTCCGCAATATCGTGCGTCACCAAAATCGAAGTCATGCCGAGCGCGTCGTTCAAGCGACGAATGAGCTGGCCCACGAC
>JAKPSO010000315.1 GCA_029571495.1 Pseudomonadota bacterium | reverse complement strand
GGGTACGAGCAAGCCTGATTTGGTGATTCTCGATTTGGGCTTACCTGACGGTGACGGCAAAGACTTCGTGCGCGAGCTGCGTGCGTGGTCGCAAGTTCCCATCCTGATCTTGTCCGCGCGCTCGATGGAAAGTGACAAGATTGATGTGCTCGACACTGGCGCGGACGATTACCTTACGAAGCCATTTTCAGTGGGCGAATTACTCGCGCGTGTGCGCGCCCTCCTGCGGCGGAATTCACGTTCTCCCGAAAGCGAACGTGCGATCGTGCAATTCGGCGAAATCACGGTCGACATGACACGCAGATTGACGCTTCGGAACGGCGAACCAATTCACCTCACGGCGATTGAATATCGCCTGCTGGTCGCACTCATCGCCAACGCGAACAAAGTGGTAACGCATCGACAACTCCTGCGTGAAGTGTGGGGACCATCGCACATTGATAGCAGCCATTACTTGCGCATTTACGTGAGTCATCTGCGCCAAAAGTTGGAAGTCGATCCGACGCTTCCGCAACACCTACAAACCGAAATAGGCGTTGGCTATCGCTTCACTATGTAACTACGCCCAGCCTCAATTTCGCCGTCAAAACTTTTCAAATTTCGTGCAACCTATCCGGAGGATGCTCCGCTGTGTCTAACCACAATTCGCAAAAATCCAGCACCGCCACGCTCACCCTTGCCGCGCTAGGCATCGTCTACGGCGACATTGGTACTAGCCCGCTCTATGCGTTCAAAGAGGCCTTCACAGGCAGCAATCCGTTAGCGCTAACTGAAGCCAACGTGTTGGCCACGTTGTCCGCCCTCTTTTGGGCAATCATGCTGATCATTTCGATGAAGTACGTTTGGCTCGTGCTCAAACTGGATAATGATGGCGAGGGCGGCGTACTGGCGCTTACCGCTTTGGCGCATCGACTCGTCAAGCGTTTCGAACGAGGCGACAAACTGGCGTTGTGGGTGATTACTGGCGGCGTTTTTGCAGCCGCGCTCTTTTACGGTGACGCGATCATCACGCCTGCAGTGTCCGTGCTCTCTGCGCTGGAGGGAATCAGCGTCGCTACGCCACAGTTTGAAAAATACATTGTGCCAATCGCCATTGGTGTTTTGATCGCACTCTTCTCGATTCAGCGCCATGGCACCGGCCGCGTCGGTTCGTTGTTCGGTCCCATCACCATCGTGTGGTTTCTCGTTCTTGCTGCGCTCGGCATACAAAGCATCGCCCAGACGCCGGTCGTGCTCAAGGCGCTGAACCCGATGTATGCGCTCACGTTTGCACTTGAACATCCGGGAAGCGTGGTCGTGCTGTTGTCCGCGGTGTTTCTTGCGCTTACCGGTGGCGAAGCACTGTACGCCGACATGGGACACTTCGGTGCGAAGGCCGTGCGCATCGCGTGGTTCGGTCTCGTCTGTCCGTCGCTCGTGCTGAATTATTTCGGCCAAGGCGCGTTAGTGTTGCGTGACGCCGCGGCGGTGAAGAACCCGTTCTATCTCCTTGCGAGTGAGAGCTGGTTGCTGCCGTTGGTTGCTTTGGCTACGGCCGCGACGATCATCGCGTCGCAGGCGACAATATCGGGCGCATTTTCGATCACGCAGCAGGCCTCGCGCTTAGGCTATCTGCCGCGTGTCAATGTGCGCCACACCTCTGATCGCGAGCGCGGCCAAATCTACATCGCAAGTGTCAATTGGGCGATGCTGATCGGCGTCATTGTTTTGGTCTTTCAATTTCGTTCTTCAAGCGCATTGGCTGGCGCGTACGGCATCGCCGTGTCAGGCACGATGATCATCACGACCATGCTGGCGGCTGTGGTGTTCCTCGCCGCGCGAGGCAAGTATCGCGCGCCACTGCTCGCGCTGCTTGCGGTCTTTGGCGTTCTCGAAATGGCATTTTTCGCATCGAACCTCACCAAAATCGGCGATGGCGGATGGCTGCCGCTGACGCTCGGCGCGGTGCTCTTTTTGCTGCTGATGACGTGGAAGAAGGGATCCAATTTGGTGAGCCAGCAGCGAAGCAAGCTCGATCTGCCTGTGGATACGCTGGGCGAAACGATGCTTAAGGACGTGCCGCGCGTGCCGGGCACGGCGGTGTACTTGTCGTCCGACCCGTTGCTGGTGCCGAGCGCGCTGTTTCACAACCTGAAGCACTTTCACGTGCTCCACGAACGTATTGTGTTGCTGCACGTGCGCACCGACGACGTTCCGTATGTCTCGGACGCGCATCGTTTGGCAATTGCACACAGCGGCGCAAACGTCTGGTCCATCTGCGCGCACTT
>JAKPSO010000309.1 GCA_029571495.1 Pseudomonadota bacterium | reverse complement strand
GAGTGCGGCGCGCGTTGCGAACCAATGAAAGGCCTGCGCGCACACGACGGCGTCGGCCCACGCCTCCGCGAGCGGCATCGCTTCCGCGGTGCCCGCGAGTGCGGTCACGTTCGGCAGGGCCTTGGCGAGTTGCGCGCGCATGGCGTCCACGGGTTCGACAGCGGCAACCTCCGCGTTCGTTTTCGTAAGGAGCTTGGTGAATTTGCCGGTGCCCGCACCGAGATCCACGACACGCGTGCCGTCGCGCACGCCAAGCGTCGTGGCGAGCCACGGCATAAGCTCCGGCGGATACTCGGGCCGGCCGCGCGCATACGACGCGGCTTCCGTCGAGAAACCTTGCGCGGCTGCGGCGTGGACGTCTTTCACATCAAGGCGCAAATGTCGATCCGCAATTGCTATTTAGGTACGGCTGCAGTTGCGCCCACGTTGTACGGGTCGGACTGCCGCCACCGATAGCACCGTTGGTCACGGCGGTGCCTTTGAGGCCGAGCATGGCGCGCAAGATCATCAGCCCGTCCGTGAGCGCGTCGATGGAACCGTTGCCGTCGACATCGAGGTCGCAAGGTGGGCGCACGGTTGTTGGGCCGAGCATGGCCATCGTGCCCTGTATCGATGTCTCGCCGATAGGATTGCCAATGGTGGGGGCCTGCAAACCGAGGCTGGTGTTTAGGACCTGATACGTACGCGTGTTATTGCCCGAGCCAATCGTAACGCCGGGTAGTGTGCCAAACGTTGTCGTCGTGTTGTTCGGCGAAAAGTTGATGTGCGCGCTGGATTGACTGGTAGAAAGGAAGCCAGAAATAGCGCCGTTGGGAAGCGTGCCGCTCGCGCCCGGTGGTGTGGAATTCACGTTGATGGTGAGCAGCAAACCGGTCACGTTGACATTGGTTCCCGTGCCCGTGGTGACGAGATTGCCGAGATTGACGATGCTCGGAACGACGACGCCCGATCCAGAGCCCGAGTTGTATGTCAGCGTGATGCCGCCAACCGTGAGAGAGGTGGATGTGTTTTGCGTGCAGCCCGCGATGCCATTGCATGAAAGCGTAGAACCGGTGGTGTTGTAGTTAGCAGTTAGTGTCGAGTTGGTCAGCGCGAAACTGGCGCTGCCGGCCGACGCGGTTGTTGCGGTCACGGAATAGGACCCAGCGACGCCGTTGGCGGTAATGGGTGCACTGGCGATGCCTGACGAATTCGTCGGGACAGTGATCACATTAGAAGCGTTGCTAAACACGCCGGACGCGCCGGACGCGGGCGCGGTAAACGTGACGTTCACACCAGACATCGGCGCGTTGCTGCCATCAACGACAGTTACGCCCAACGGGTTGGCGAATGGCGTAGTAGTCCCCGTGGATTGAGGTGTCGTACCAGCGTTCGTTGTCATTGAGGCGCTCGCGGTAACTGCCCCTTGTATGGACGTTTGCCCGATTGGATTGCCCACCGTCGGCGCTTGCAGCCCAAGCGTTGGGTTAAGTACTTGATAGGTAAACGACTGCCCGGCTCCGCTGATCACCACGCCGGGAAGCGAGCCAAACCCAGTCGTCGTGTTGTTCGGTGAGAACGAGATAATCGCACCCGAACTGTTGGTGGATATCGTTCCCAACACACCACCGTTGGGGAGCGTACCGCTAGCGCCCGGTGGCGTCGAGTTGACGTTGATGGTTAGCAACAATCCAGCGGCGTTGACATTGGTCCCGGTTCCCGTGGTGACAATGTTGCCGAGATTGATAACGCTGGGCGTATTCACCCCCGATCCCGATCCCGTGTTGTACGTGAACACCATCGTACCGATGGTCACCTTAGTCGCGGTGTTTTGTATGCAACCCACTACGCCATTGCAGCTCAAAGTGCTGCCCGAAGTGTTGTAGTTAATGGTGATTGCCATCGATGCGGACGACAGAGCGGCACCGAATATCGCGGCCAACGATCCGGTTTTCATTGGGGTTCTCCGTCAAATTCGGAATTAAGGGTTCAACGTTAACAGACGTAACGCGCGAATTACTAGCGCCAGGCACGCATTGGCTTTTTCGCTGTAGCGGCCGTCGTACGGTCATTGCGAAGGATTTTCGCCAAGAGTCGACTTTTAAGTTTTGTTGCATGCAATGACCACTCAACGGCCGTTCTACCGAAAAAGCTGCACCGGCAAAGTCGCGTACTAAATCTTTATCTAACCGTAGTTTTC
>JAKPSO010000299.1 GCA_029571495.1 Pseudomonadota bacterium | reverse complement strand
AAAGCCTCCGAAGTCGTTGCTAAAGAGCTACAAACCAAGCCGCCTGCGCGTTACAGCGAAGCGACGTTGCTCTCGGCCATGGAAGGCGCGGGCAAGCTCATCGACGACGAAGAGTTGCGCGCGGCGATGAAAGAGAAAGGTCTCGGCACGCCTGCCACGCGCGCCTCGATCATCGAAGGGTTGATTCTTCAGAAGTATTTGGTGCGTGAAGAAAAAGTGTTGAAACCGACACCGCAAGCTTTCTCGCTCATCACGCTCCTCAACGGTCTCAACGTACCGGAACTGACGCAAGCCGAGCTCACGGCCAACTGGGAAACGCAGCTCGCACGCATGGAAAAGGGCGAGATCAGCCGCGAAAAATTCATGGCCGAAATCGTAGAGATGGCCAAGCACATCGTAACCGCTGCGAAGGGTTACGAGAGCGACACCATCCCTGGCGATTTCTCCGATTTGTCGGTGCCGTGCCCGAAGTGCCAAAGCCCGATGAAGGAGAACTACAAAAAGTTCGCCTGTACGAAATGCGACTACGGCTTCTGGAAAATTTTGGCCGGTCGTCAACTCTCCGTTGAGGAGGCCGAAACGCTCATTCGCGATCGCAAAGTTGGCCCACTTGAAGGCTTCCGCTCGAAACTCGGTCGCGCGTTTAACGCCGATCTGAAAATGAACGACGCGCTCGAAATCGAGTTCTCGTTTGGCGACAACGACAATGACGCCGAACCGCCAGATTTCAGCGATCAAACGCCGATCGGCAAATGTCCGAAGTGCGGCAAGAACGTGTTCGAGACGGAGACCGCGTACATCTGCGAACAAGCGGCGCAAAAGGAGCGCCCGCGCAAATGTGATTTCCGTTCGGGCCGCATGATCTTGCAGCAGCCGATTGAGCGCGAGCAGATGGTGAAATTACTCACCGATGGCAAGACCGATTTGCTCACGAAGTTTGTGTCGACACGCACTAAGCGACCGTTCTCGGCGTTTCTCGTGCAAGAGCGCAAGAAAGACGACGTGAAGATCGGTTTCGAATTCCCGCCGCGGGAGCCGAAGGCTGCCAAGCCACCCGCCAGCAAAGGCAAAGCGAAGAACTGATGTTCGATTCGACGGTGGCGCGAAACGCGTGAATTTGCGTTCGCAGCGACGTCGCTTCTATTTTGCGGCGAGTTGCGCCAGCGCCTCCGCCCAATCCTCTAGATGGTACGTGTGCGCAATCTTCCCATCCTGTAGGGTGTGAATGTCAATCGACATGATTGAGAAGCTCTTTCCGGCGGCGGGCACGCCGAAAAGTGGACCGACCGGAGTGCCGCTCCCGCGACCGCGCACGATGACTTTGTCGCCGCTGATTATCAAGTCCAGGATTTCCCACTTCATGTCGGGGATGAGCTTGTGCAACCCGTGACTCAGTGCACCGACCAGTTCTGCGCGGCTTTGGCACTTCGCACCATTGGCCCCGCAATTGGCCCATGTAGGTAGCGTGGTCTGTGCGAACGTTGCCTCGGGACTGCCCGTCGCGGCGTATCCAGCATAGTGTCTCACCAGCAGTGCTCTGACATCACTGGCGACCGGTTGCACAGATTGTGCGTGCGCCGACATTGCAGTTGCAGCAAGGGAGCAGGCGATCAGCGTCGCACGGGCATACGTCAATGGGATCAAAGGCATGGGCATAACAGTCTCCTTGGTGATGAAGTGTGACGACTCAGAGCGTGCGTGGCTTATTGCTGCGCCGTTTAGTGCGGCTTGCCCTGTTCGGCTTCGTGGTGTCGCGCGACTGCGGCGAGCATGCGGCGGTCGGGTACAACCCAAATCAACGAAATGAGCACGAAAATGGCAAAACCTGCATTTGGCCACCGGCTCGCAACCGTGATGCCAGCGCAGTAGAGCACCAGCGACACTTTGCCTTTGACGTCACGCCCCAACGCCAGCGCGATGGGATTGCCAGGACCGTGTGCGCGTGACAACGTGATTTGCATGATGTAGTAAGCGATCGCGCTGAACAACAAATTCGCACCGTACAACATGGTGGGTTGTCGCGAGAAGTGGTTTTCACCCATCCAGCCCGACGTAAATGGGATCAACGACAGCCAAAACAGCAGATGTAGATTCGCCCATAGAACACTGCCGTTGACGGTTCGCGACGCCTGCAGCAAGTGATGGTGATTGTTCCAGTAAGTACCGACATACAAGAAGCTGAGGATGTAGCTCAGGAAAGTGGGCCAACGGTCAACCAGTACCTCCCAACTGTCCCCATGCGGAACCTTGAGCTCGAGCACCATGATAGTAATGATGATGGCAATTACGCCGTCACTAAAGGCTTCTAGACGGTTCTTTTCCATAGCGTATCTGTGGACCCGGGCTAGCGCGCAGACAAGGCGGGCTTGTGCAACTGATAACTAGGCGTCTCCGCCTGTTCGACTAAGAAACGAGCGACCGCGACACGGCTGACCGAACCGACTTTCATGCCAAGTCGATAGTCCGTTTGAACTCGTGCTGGCGACGATGTGTCGCGGTTCGTGAGCATGCCGGGGCGAACGAACGACCAATTGAGCGCGCTGCGCTCAATCATTTGCTCCATGGCGCTCTTGTTTTCGTAGACGGCTTTGAGAAGCAAACGGAACAGCAGGCGCGCTACCGCGCCTTGATACTGCGCGCTGTCACCGGCACCGAATCCGGTGAGTAACTGAATCGGTGTGCGCCCGACTTCGGATTGAAGCGATAGCAGTGTGGCCGCAAAATCCGTGTAAAGACGCGTAGGCTTACGGTCCATACCCGTGCCCAGCGTGACGATGATGGCGTCCGCCCCGACCAACGCCGTCCGCAAGTCCTGAAGCTGCGTGGCACTACCTGCGATGACACTCAAATGTTCGTGCGCAGACAGGCTTGACGTGTTGCGCGCGAGCGCTCGGACTTGGTGCCCGCGCTCAAGAGCGGTTCGAACACAGAGCAGACCGACCCCTGCAGACGCGCCTACGATGGTGATGGTTTTTTTCATTGTGTCCCGCCATGGAAACCCGGGCCGGTACGAGGTGAAGTGTCGCCAGTCAATGTGGAGGGGAGGGCATTCAGCGCGCAAGCCGAATACCGTCAGAGTACCCCATGTTATGCAGCAACCAAGTTAATAAAAACATTGCGTTTGGAATAGACTATTTCAATAATGGAACAATTGAACAACCCCTACGCCTCACTGTCGGACATGGCACTGTTTGTCGAAGTCGCCCGTTGCGGCAGCTTTCGTCACGCGGCGAACCGGCTTGATATGCCCGTTGCTACGCTATCGCGTCGTATCGCGGCGATGGAGCGGCGCCTGAGCAGGCAATTGCTCGTGCGTACTACACGCTCAGTGAGTCTCGCGCATTCCGCACAGGCCTATTTCGAACGTTGTCTCGCAGTCATCGAAGCAGCGGACGCTGCGCAGAACGTATTGCTGGCGCACGACGGACAAGCCGAACGCATCCGCATCTCGATGCCAGTGGACTTGGGTGTCAGCCTACTGGGTTCGATCATCGCAGCCTACGCCGCAGAGACATCGGGTCTGCGCGTCGAGATGGATCTTTCCACGCAAACTCGCGATCTGTTTCGGGAGCCCGTGGACCTCGTGTTTCGTATTGGCAGTCCTATGGATGATCGAGTGGTGGCGCGCAAGCTATGGGATGTGGCCGCCGGGCTGTACTCCACACCCGCTTGTTTGAAGCGGCATGGCCCGCTGTCCGACCCGCAGGCGCTGACACAGGTACCTTGTTTGCAGTTGACCACGACCTCCGGCCCCATGCCGTGGCGCGTGGGCGGGGCGCACTGGGTACAAGCGCCCGGCCCGGTCACCTTGTCGGCCAACAACGTTGGGCTGCTCGTGACGCTCACCGCCGGTGGGCACGGCTTCGCGCTGCTGCCACGATATCTCGCCATCGATTTCCTGAGACGTGGAAAGCTGGTTGAATCACTTCCAGAAGCCGTCATTCCCGCTTGGCCGCTCTACGCGATCACCGCGTCGCGGTCGTTATCGCCGCGCGTTCGCAATCTAATTACCCATGTGCGTGCCCGATTGAGTGAGGTCACGCAATGAAGCTCAATGACGACACCTGCGCTATCGTTGCACCATGACATTTTCACCCCCTCCACTCACGCTGCGCCGGGCCGAACCGCGCGATGCCGCCTCGCTCGCGGCGTTATTTGATGACGCTGCCTCCCTTCCATTCGCGCCCGTGGCACCGCTGGCGGGCATCGCGGCGTGGGAGAAAAAACTCGGCGAATACGCCGACCCTGGATGCTTACCGTTGATCGCTTTTCGTGGCGACGCGGTGATCGGCGTTTTGTTGTTGCGGGGCTACAGCGGATACATACGTCGCAAGCATGGCGCATCGGTCGATGTGCTCGCGGTGCACGCGTCAGAGCGGCGCAAAGGCGTGGGGCGAACGCTCGTGCAGGCGGCGCTTGCGGCGTGTGATGGCTTCTTGCAAGTGCGTCGCGTTGAGGTGAATGTGAACGCGAACGGTGCGGCGTTGATGCAGTTCTACACGTCGCTTGGATTCGTGAAAGAGGGCGTCCGGCGAGCGGCCATGTTCGACAACGGCTACCTCGACGCAGCAATACTCGCGCGCATCAACGAGCGCGTGATGCCCGCGCTCGGCGCAGCGCCGCCGTCAGCAAAACGCACGCGCAAATTGCCGCCGGTAAAGATCGCGATACGACCCGCGACTGTGGACGACGCCGAAGCCTTCGCAAGAGTTTTTTCCGACCGGAGCACATCGAACGGCACCTTGCAGCATCCGTACACCGCCGCCGAAATTTGGCGCACGCGGCTCGCGTCAAACGTAGGCACACGGCAGATCGCGCTCGCCGCCACGGTGAACGGTCGTGTGATCGGCAACGCAGGCTTGCACCCGGTGTCGGATCATCCGCGCTTGAAGCATGTATGCAGCATCGGTGTCGGCATTGCGCATGCGTATCAGGGCCGTGGCGTGGGCCGCGCGCTGATGAACGCCTGCATCGATTTTGCGGAGCGCTGGGCGAACTATGGCCGCATCGAATTGACCGTCCACGCCGACAATCCACGCGCGATCAAGCTCTACGAATCGCTCGGATTTGTGCACGAGGGCCGATTGCGCGACTACTCGTTTCGCGAGGGCGGCTACGTCGATGCATTGATCATGGCTCGCGTCACCGACGCCTTAGTACAGGGGTAGCCGCGATGCAGCGAAGCGGAATCGAGGCATTTCTTCATCGAACCCGCATCGCGCGCAAGCTCCCACGCGGGCCCATCAGCACCCAACCGCCGGGCGCAAACAAAGCACCAGTTTCACGCAACAGCTTTTCTAACGTAACGGCGGCGCTACGGTCGTTAGAGGCGTTTTTTTGCAACATCGACATCAAAATTTCTGCGGCACAAACCGCCGTCCGCTGGTCGTTAGCACCAAAAAGCTATAACGGTATTTGCCAGCACACCCGAACGCCCGCGACAATACGGAAATGAATCGCAACGACGTTCGTCTCCGCACGCACCAGCCCGGCGATATCGGCTGGGTCATTAGCCAGCATGGCGAAATCTACTCGCGCGAGTACGGCTGGGACATTCGCTTCGAGTCGTTCGTCGCGCGCATCGCGGCGGACTTTGTCGATCAATTCGACGCCGAGCGTGAAGTGTGTTGTCTCGCGGTGCGCGGCGAAGGCGCGAACGAAGAGCGTTTGGGCTGCGCGTTTGTGGTGAAGCAAGATGCGATCGTCACGAAGCTGCGCATGGTGATCTTAGTGCCGCAAGCGCGTGGCCTGGGCATCGGCAAAACGCTGGTGCGCGCGTGCATCGATTTTGCGCGCAGCAAAGGCTATCAACGCATGACGCTGTGGACCAACGATGTGTTGCACGCCGCGCGCGCGATCTATGTCGCCGAGGGCTTCGCGCTCATCGGCGAAGAGCGCCATCATTCATTCGGCCGCGATCTCGTCGGCCAGCACTGGGAACGCGCGCTGTGATGCACATCGATTCGACAACGATTTCTGACTACGCCACACACGGCGCGGTAGTGATTCGCAACGCGTTCTCTGCCGACGAAATTGCGCTCCTCACGCGCGGCATCGAAGCCAACCTCGCGGCTCCAGGGCCGCTCGCAGCAGTCGCGAGCGAGCCCGACGATCCGGGTCGCTTCTTTGAGGATTTTTGTAGTTGGCAACGCATCCCAGAATACCAGCGGATCATGCGTCATTCGGCCTTGCCGCAGATTGCTGCGACGCTCATGCAAAGCCGCACCGTGCGCATTTATCACGACCATCTACTCGTGAAAGAGGCTGGCACACGGCAACCCACGCCGTGGCACCAAGACCAGCCTTACTACAACGTCGCGGGCATACAAAACGTGAGCTTTTGGATTCCCGTCGACCCGGTGCCGCGCGAAAGCACCCTAGAATTTCTCGCGGGGTCACACAGCGGCGAGTGGTACATGCCGCGCACTTTCATGACGCAGCAAGCGAAGTGGTTTCCTGAAGGTTCGCTCAAAGATTTGCCCGATATGAGCCTCGCCGAAAACCGCGAACGCGTCATCGGCTGGGCGCTACAGCCCGGCGACGCCGTCGCGTTTCACATGCTCACAATGCATACTGCATCGGGCAGCAACACGCGTCGACGCGTTTTCGGGGCACGCTATCTAGGCGACGACATGGTGCATGCGCCGCGCGAGTGGCGAACCTCGCCCGAGTTCGCGGGATTGCGCGATGAATTGCCCGCGGGTGCGCCGATGGAACACGCGTTGTTTCCGGTGGTGTGGCCTACGTAGCCTTGAGAAGCGCAGCGCGTCAAGGCAATTGACCGCAA
>JAKPSO010000292.1 GCA_029571495.1 Pseudomonadota bacterium | reverse complement strand
AACGGGCCCGCCGAAGAGCTTTTGCATATCAAGACGTGCTTCGGTGCCGATGCGCTTCAAGAGCTCGCCACCGGCACCGATGAGGATAGGCTTCTGCGAGTCTTTATCGACGAGGATCGCCGCGAAGATCCGCCGAAGATTGCCCTCTTGTTCGTACTTGTCGATCATCACGGCGGCGCGGTACGGCAGCTCATCGCCCGTCAAACGGAAAATCTTCTCGCGAATGATCTCAGCGGCCAAGTAACGCTCCGGCTTGTCGGTCAGGTCGTCCGCGTCGAACATCGGTTCGCTCACGGGCAACAGCTTCTCGATCTCGGCGAGCAGGTCTTTTGTCTGCGTGCCTTTGCTCGCGGCAACGGGAACGACGGAGGCGAATTCACGTTCCGTCGATAGCGCGGTGATGTCCGCAGCCAAAGCGGAACGATCTTTGATCAGATCGACTTTGTTCGGCACCGCGATGACCGGCACTTTTTTCGGAATCAGCTCAAGCACGGAGCGATCTGCAGGCGACAGGCGCGTGGCGTCCCACACCCAAAGCACGACATCCACTTCTTCCAGTGTGCGCCGAACGCTTCCATTGAGGCGCTTGTTCATTTCGCCACCGTGCTTCGTCTGGAAACCCGGCGTATCGACGAACACGAACTGCGCAGTGTCTGTGGTGAGGATGCCGCGCAGGGGCAAACGCGTGGTCTGCGCTTTGCGCGAGGTGATCGAAACTTTTTCGCCAACGAGTCGATTGAGCAGCGTCGATTTGCCCACGTTGGGCTTGCCGATCACTGCGATTTGCCCGCAGCGGAGCAGCTTGGAATCGGCCAAGGTTACGCGCCCAATTTGTTGAGAACGGCGTTGGCAGCTTGTTGTTCCGCAGCCCGGCGCGACGAACCTTTGCCGTTTGCCTCTTGCTCGACGGCGGGCACGCTGCAACGCACGGTGAATATCTGTGCGTGCGCTTCGCCATCCACGCGCTCAACGGTATACGTGGGGAGCGGGAAATGTTTGGACTGCATCAACTCCTGCAGGCGCGTCTTGGCGTCCTTGCCGCCTTCGTTCGGATTCACTTGCGAAATGCGATTGCTGTAGAGACGATTGATCGTTGTCGCCGCCGCGTCGAAGCCAGAGTCAAGCAGAATTGCCCCGAAGATCGCCTCTAAAGCGTCGGCCAACATCGACGGGCGTTCACGACCGCCGCTCTTCTCTTCGCCCTCACCGATTCGCAGATGCTGCGAAATGTCGAGACGCTGCGCGAGTGAATGTAGGGCCGGCTGGCTCACGAGGTTTGCGCGCATGCGTGAGAGCTGCCCCTCGGGTAGGTCGGGAAACTTACCGTACAGCGAAAGCGCAATGGTGCAGTTGAGTACGCCGTCGCCGATGAATTCGAGGCGCTCGTTGTGTGGCGTTCCGAAACTGCGGTGCGTTAGCGCCTCGCGCAGGAGGCGTGGTTCAACGAATGTGTATCCGAGAGCGGCTTCTAGGCTCAAAGTTATCTATTACCTGTGGCGCTGGCGTCAAAATCGAACAGCAAACTCATGTTGCCAGCGACGCCAACTTTGCGCTGATACGTCACGCCAAGGCCCAAGCGTCCGTTGTTCTTCGTGATGTCGAGATCTGTGCCTCGAACGGGCAGGTCATCGATTTGCGCACGGCGGTCGAACGAATTCCGAATCGTAGACGCTTGCGCATCCACGCTAAATTCGTTTGCCGTCTGTTGAAGCACCTTGCGCAACGAAAAGTATTCGGTCCACGCAGGCACGCACCGGAACGCTGTGAACATCACAAACGCAATAATTGCGGCGAGGAAGATAAAGCCGACGAGGCTCAGGCCACGCTGTCGTTTCAGATTCGCCATAGGTGGAACACAATAAACCATCAAGATTTATTGTATGCCGCGAAACACGCGTTTGAAAGCAAACGATGAAACGTCGTCCCAGTTAAACCAAATGAAAAACGCTTTTCCGCGCAAGTGACTATCGGGAACGAAGCCCCAGTAGCGTCCATCAAGGCTGTTGTCACGGTTGTCGCCCATCGCCAAGTAATGCCCCGGCGGGACTTTGCAGGTCACCGCGTTGCCATCGTCGGTGCACGTCGGAACCGGTGTGCCGAGATACTTCTGATTCGGTAGGAACGATGGCATCTGTGGAAACTGCGCAATCGAGAACTCACGATCGCCGATTTTTTCTTTGAACTTCACTGTCGTGAGCTGTTGGCCAAATTCCGAATAACTGTAGACGCCGTCCTCCGTGTCGACCACGGGCACGCCGTTGAGCGTTAGCTTTTTGTCTTTGTAAACGACCGTGTCGCCAGGCAGACCGATGATTCGCTTGATGTAGTCCTTTTCCGGCTCGTGCGGCGCCTTGAATACAGCCACGTCGCCGCGTTGCGGCGTATTGACGTCAATGATCTTGGTATCGAGAACGGGCAAACGAATGCCGTACGTGAACTTGTTCACGAGGATGAAATCTCCCGTGACCAAGCCCGGCCGCATCGAACTCGAAGGAATCCTAAACGGCTCCGCGAGAAACGATCGAAGCACGAACACGACGAGAAGCACGGTAAAGATTGAGGCCGGGACCTCTATACCCCAATGCAACACTTCATTGGCCGCGCGGCGTTTGGCGAGATAGAACTTATCAGCGGCCCACGCGATCCCACAGACGACGACCGCGCCAAGTAGGAGCGCCGGGAAGTTGACCGGGGCTCCCGTGAACACGCCGCGCAAGGCGGTGACGACGAGGAGTGCGAGCGCTAAAGAAGGTAGATATTTCATTGCTGCGTAGTCATTCTGAGCGAAGCGGAAAATTGCCTGGACATAGTGGGCGCTGAGTTCGGCCCGTAATCGTTGTCATCTGATGCTTCGCGACGTTCAGGATGACAGTTAAACAATATGTGTAGTTCGAGCACGTTGGCAAACGATGCGACCGGTGGCGGCCGACCGGCGCAAACGTTCCTCCATCGGCGTGAATTACTTGTCGTTTGTTTGCAAGATCGCCAAGAACGCCTCTTGCGGAATTTCTACTGAGCCCACGGACTTCATGCGCTTCTTGCCTTCTTTTTGTTTATCGAGCAACTTGCGCTTGCGTGAAATATCACCGCCGTAGCACTTTGCCAGCACGTCCTTGCGCATCGCCTTCAAACTCTCGCGCGCGATGATCGTCGCGCCGATAGCCGCTTGAATCGCCACGTCGTACATCTGGCGCGGGATCAGTTCACGCATTTTTGCTGCTACCTGGCGACCGCGATAGGCGCTCTGTGCACGATGCACCATGCTTGAAAGGGCATCAACGCGATCGCCGTTGATCAAGATGTCGAGCTTCACGACGTCAGCCGAACGGAACTCTTTGAATTCGTAGTCGAGCGACGCATAGCCGCGCGAAACGCTCTTGAGTTTGTCGAAGAAATCCATCACCACTTCGGCCATCGGCATGTCGTACGTGAGCATCACTTGACGGCCCAAATACTGCATGTTGACCTGAGTGCCGCGCTTCTCGTTGCAGAGCACCATCACGGCGCCCACATACTCCTGCGGCATCAAAATCGTGGCCGTGATAATCGGCTCGCGAATGTCCTCGACGCGCGAAAGATCAGGGAGCTTGGCCGGATTTTCGATGTTCAAGACCGTGCCGTCGCGCTGCAAAATCTGATAGATCACCGTCGGCGCAGTAGTGATCAAATCCATGTCGTACTCGCGCTCCAAGCGCTCTTGCACCACATCCATGTGCAATAGCCCCAAGAAGCCGCAGCGGAAGCCAAAACCCAAGGCTTGTGAGACTTCCGGTTCGTAGTGCAGCGACGAGTCGTTGAGCTTGAGTTTTTCGAGCGCGTCTCGGAGCGCTTCGTACTGGTTCGATTCGACCGGATACAAACCGGCAAACACCTGTGGCTTCACTTCTTTGAAACCAGGAAGCGCCTCAGCGGCTGGCCGCTGTGCGTGCGTAATCGTGTCGCCGACCTTCGCGGAGTCGAGTTCCTTGATCCCGGCGATGACGAAGCCTACTTGCCCGGCCGACAGCGATTCACGCTGCGTCGAACGAGGCGCAAATACGCCCACCTGCTCGCACAGGTGACTACGGCCGGTCGCCATGAACGAGATTTTTTCTTTGGGCTTTAACGTTCCGTCGACGACACGCACCAGCATCACAACGCCAACGTAGTTGTCGAACCAGCTGTCGATGATGAGCGCTTTCAATGGGGCCGTCGCATCGCCGCTCGGTGCGGGGATCTTCGCAATCACCGCTTCAAGGATGTCCTCAATGCCGACGCCAGTCTTGGCGGAGCAG
>JAKPSO010000284.1 GCA_029571495.1 Pseudomonadota bacterium | reverse complement strand
GCCTCGAGTCCATTCGCGGCCTCGGCGACGATTGTCAGCTCCGGCCACAAGGCCGCGAGTTTGTCGCGCAAGTCTTCGCGCAAGAGCGCTTCGTCGTCGGCTAAAAGTGCAGTTGGCATTTATTTGTGAAAGTGAGCAGTGAGTAGTGAGTAGTGAGCAGCGCGTGGTGAGTGCGCAGCGCTTTTACTGCTCACGGTTCACCGCTCACTGCTCACCTGTCCAAAGTTGGAATTCGTATCGTAATCGCCGTACCGGGATTGGCGTCGGCAACCGTGAGCGTGGCGCGGCCGTCGTACAGCACCGCCAAGCGTTCGCGCAAGTTCGCGAGGCCCACGCCGGTGCCGCTGCTGTCGGCGTCGCTGCCGAAGCCGAGGCCGTTGTCGGTTACTGTAAACACTATTGCCTCGCCGTTTCTGCGCG
This sequence comes from Pseudomonadota bacterium, assembly GCA_029571495.1. Lineage (GTDB taxonomy): Bacteria > Pseudomonadota > Gammaproteobacteria > Burkholderiales > Casimicrobiaceae > Casimicrobium. The sequence continues at coordinate 3,251 of JAKPSO010000284.1, read as the reverse complement.
CGGTCACGCTCACGTGTCCGCCTTCGACCTTCGGCTCCAAGCCATGTTTGATCGCGTTCTCAACGATGGGCTGCAACAACATCGGCGGCAGCCGCGCGTTCGCCAATCCGTCTTCAAGATTGAGATCGAACTGCAAGCGCTCGCCCATGCGAATCTTTAGGAGCTCAAGGTAGTTGCGGAGCAAATCAAATTCCTGTTTGACCGTGCCTTCTTGTGAGCGACTAGCCGAGAGCGTTTGCCGCAAATACGCGATGAAGTTGTCGAGCATCAGGCTGGCTTTGTCCGGCGCACGCGGGATCAGCGTTTGCACGTTGGCGAGCGTGTTGAACAGGAAGTGCGGTTCGATCTGCGCTTGCAGCATGCGCATCTGCGCCTGCACCAGTTGTTTCTCGCTGGAGACCACTTTGAGCTGCTCGCGCGCCATGATCTCTGTGACTTTTTTCTCCTCCCATTCGGGGCCGAAGAAGGAACTTCCTGCGAACACGGAGAGCCCCTGAACGGTTACGCCGATGCCCCACCCGATCATTGGCCAGTGAGCCCAAATCCGGCCGCCCATCGACAGGTTGAACACCCAAAGCATCGGGATCACAAGGGCGTACATCGTCGCGTTGACGTAGAACGCGCGCATTTCCTTCACGCGTTTTCGCGCGACACGTAGCGCCTCCTCGTGTCGCGATTGCGCGTAGGTTGTGGCGATGTCGCTCATGTTTTGTCACGCTCCATGAGTTGCTTCACCTTCTTGTCTTCCCAGTCTTGCGAGAAGAAACTCCAGAACGGCGCGACCGACAGCCCGTGGGTCAGGAGCCCAACGCCCCAGCCCGCGGTCGGCCACAGCGCCCAATACGAGTACCAGCGCGTCTGCGCCACGGAGCCCGAGAGCATGTAGAAATTCACGATCCACAGCCCGCTGATGACCAAGACGTACACGACCACGTGCCGATAAAACTCGGCGAGTCGATGCACGCGTCGGCGTATCGCAAGTTCGCGTTCGGACATTCCGGGGAGCATGAGATCGTCGTCTTGCATGATGATGAATGGCGCGCAGCCAGGGAGTTGGGATGGCGGCAGTTTAGGAATCGGGACTCCGCATCGTAAAGCAGCGTCCGACAAGCTGCGGCGAATGGTTCGCCATTGGTAACCGCGCTTCGCCAACGGAGCCTCGGTGATTGCATCGTAACAACTTTCCGTATCCATAGACCGTCGCGCGGCCAATAGACACGAAAAAACTGCGATGTTGACTTTGAGCTAATTAGGCGCATAAGCGCCGTCCGACGATCGTTACAGGGTCGAAGCTGTTAAATACACGTCTAGCGCTTGCCCTTTGACGGCTCGCAACCAACTACCGATTTGTGCGGCTTTGAGCGAACAGACTACGTTTGACCGTGCTTTCGCTCGTAAAATCGAGCCCATCCAATTTGAAACCTCCGCTCGGCGTTCGCCGCGCGCTGCGGTTTTGAATGTCACGACTTCAAGGAGAAGTTCACTTGATCGATTTCATCGTGTCTGCCACTCAGGGCTTCATTGATTTGCCGTGGTGGGGCTATCTGCTCGTCCTCGCCGGCACCACACACATCACCATCGCCGCCGTCACCATCTTTCTGCATCGTGCGCAGGCGCACCGCGCTCTGGACCTGCACCCGATCGTCTCGCACTTCTTTCGCATGTGGCTGTGGCTCACGACCGGCATGGTCACCAAAGAATGGGTCGCGATTCATCGTAAACATCACGCCAAGTGCGAAACCCCCGAGGACCCGCACAGCCCAATGGTCTACGGCCACTGGGGCGTGCTGCGCTTCGGTGTGAGTCTCTATCGCAAAGAAGCGAAGAACAAAGAAACGATGGAGCGATACGGCTACGGCACGCCCGACGACTGGATGGAACGTAACGTCTACGGCAAATACACGTGGCAGGGCATGGGCGTCTCGCTCGTGATCTTCTTCGCGCTCTTTGGCTTCGCCGGCGTCTCGATGTGGGCGATCCAGCTCGCGTGGATTCCGATCACCGCCGCCGGCATCATCAATGGCACTGGCCACTTCTGGGGGTATCGCAATTACTCCACCGAAGACACCTCCACCAACATCATCCCCATCGGCATCATCATCGGCGGCGAAGAGCTGCACAATAATCACCACGCGTTTGGCGCATCGGCCAAGTTTGCGCATCGCTGGTTCGAGTTCGACCTCGGTTGGGTCTACATCCGCATGATGTCCGCTGTCGGCCTCGCCACCGTGCGCAAGGTCGCGCCTGCGCTCAAGCTGCGCACCAGCGAAGGCGATGTCGATGAAACGCTACAAGCGATCATTACGCACCGCTACCGCGTGATGCAGGAATACGCGCGCCTCGTGAAGCGCACCGCCAAAGCCGAATTCGCCGCGCTCAAAGCACGCGCCGAAGCCGGCGAGATCGAACTCCCGAACGTGCGCCAGTTGGTCAAAGATTTCCGCGCTGACGCCAGCACGCTCGCCGACGCGCAGCGCGCGCGACTCAACGCAGCGTTCGCACAAAGCGACGCACTGAAAAAGCTCTACCAAATGCGGCAAGAACTCACGTCGCTGTGGGGACGCTCCACCGAGTCAAAAGAGCAACTCGTGCAGCGTTGGAGAGCATGGCGCGCCAACGCAGAAAGCTCCAACATCGCGCCACTGCAAGCGTTCTCGCAGCGTTTGGCGCGGTTTGCATAGCGCGCGTTTGAAGCAATGGAAAAGGCCCGCACGTGCGGGCCTTTTTATTTTGAATGCGGCGGTAGGTTGGGTTTCCAGCACAGCCGACGGGCTGGCGTCATAGAGCGCCTTTCCATCAGAATGTAAACAGAAGACCGACGGAGAGAAACAGCATCACGATTCCCGCTGCGAAGCCGTAGATCAACTGCAGAAGCAACAGGCGGAGGATCGTTGGCCACCACCTGCCGCCGTAGACGCGTCGCATCGCGATCAGCACGTAACTCACCGTGACGATGTCGGACCATTTGCTGATGGCGTAAGGCAGCGTGGCACTGAGCGCGGTCACCATGAGGACGAAGGTGTGAACATGCAGCGAAAACACCATGTGTTCGCCGACGAATACCACGCGGTTTTCGTAGATGAACAGCAGCAAAAACGCAAAAAAACGGGGTGCCGGGTCTTTGCATCCAGGTACCAGGCAGCGTACAGCGCAACCAGGGCACCAATGCCGGTGATCATCAGCCCCATTAGCCAGGCGAGCCCATCAAGCCGCAGCCCAAAGCCCAATCCCAGTTGCGCCACCCATGCCAC
>JAKPSO010000282.1 GCA_029571495.1 Pseudomonadota bacterium | reverse complement strand
AGAAGAGATCGAGGCTGCGAAGACCGACATCGAGCGCATCGAAAAAGAGCTGACCATTGCGCTGCTGCCGAAAGACCCGGCCGACGAGCGCAATATTTTTCTTGAAATTCGCGCAGGCACGGGTGGCGATGAATCCGCGCTGTTCGCGGGCGATTTGCTTCGCATGTACACGCGCTTTGCCGAGCGGCAGCGTTGGCAAGTGGAAATCGTTTCGTCGAATGAGAGCGAGCTGGGCGGTTATCGTGAGGTGATTGCGCGCATCGTCGGTCAAGGCGCGTACTCGAAATTGAAGTTTGAATCCGGGACGCACCGCGTGCAGCGCGTGCCTGCGACCGAAGCGCAGGGCCGCATTCACACGAGCGCCTGCACCGTGGCGATCCTGCCCGAAGCCGATCCGATCAAGGACATTACGATCAACCCGTCGGACTTGCGGATCGACACCTTCCGCGCCTCCGGCGCCGGTGGTCAGCACATCAACAAAACCGATTCAGCAGTGCGCATCGTGCACGTACCGACAGGCGTGGTGGTGGAGTGTCAGGACGGACGCTCACAACACCAAAACAAAGCGCGCGCGATGGAAGTGCTCGCTTCGCGCCTGTTGGAGCGCGAACGCGAAGCGGCACACGCGAAAGAAGCGGGGTTGCGCAAGTCGCTCGTGGGTTCGGGCGATCGCAGCGAGCGCATCCGCACCTACAACTACCCGCAGGGCCGCATGACGGACCATCGCATTAACCTCACGCTATACAAACTCGATTTCATAATGGACGGCGAAATCGGGGACATGGTTGACGCGCTGATTTCCGAGCACCAAGCCGAGCAGATGTCGGCAATGGAAGGTGCGAACTAGCCGCGCACCGCCGAACGAATTTTCATAACAACGAGGATAGACCCATGACTTTTCAGCAGAAACTCACCAACGCTTGGGCCTCTTCCCGTTCACTCGTTTGCGTGGGCCTTGACCCTGAGAAGAAACGCTTTCCCGAACGTCTGTTCAACCGCCCCGACGCGATTTTCGCGTTCAACAAAGCGATCATCGACGCCACGCACGACATCGTGTGCGCCTACAAGCCGCAGTTCGCCCATTACGCGGCGGTGGCCGCCGAGGACCAACTCGCAGCGACGATTGATTACATCCATGATCGCTACCCGCACGTGCCGGTGATCCTCGACGCCAAGCGCGGCGACGTCGGCAGCACCGCCGAGTTCTACGCGGTGGAAGCGTTCGAGCGCTATCGCGCTGACGCGGTGACGGTGAACCTCTACCTCGGCGGCGATTCGATTGCGCCGTTCACGAAGTACGCCGACAAAGGCACGGTTTTGTTGTGCCGCACATCGAACGCGGGCGGTGCCGATTTGCAAGAGCAATTGATCGACGGCGAGCCGTTGTACTTGCACGTCGCGCGCAAGGCCGCGACGCTGTGGAACGGCAACAAAAACCTCTCGCTCGTGGTCGGCGCAACGGTGCCGAAAGTGATCGCCGACGTACGCAAGGCCGTGGGCGATATGCCGCTTCTCGTACCGGGTGTCGGCGCGCAAGGCGGTGACATGAAAGCCACCGTCGCCGTGGGCCGCGACAGCAAAGGCACGGGGCTCGTGATCAACGCATCGCGCTCGGTGCTGTACGCCAGCAGCGGCGACGATTTCGCACGCGCGGCACGCGGCGTGGTGGAACAGATGATTGCCGATGGTGCGACAGTTTAGCGCCAACGCGTAACCATTTCATGCCTCGCCGAGAAACTCCACTGCGGCCGGTCTGGATTCCCGCCTCCGCGGGAATGACAGATCGGAATGGGCGTCACAGCTTTTTGTGCGCAACGACCATTGGACGGACGTTTAAGCCACGTTTATCGATTAGTCGACTAAACGCTTTTTTCGCCTTAAACCGCCACCAAGCGGTCGTTACAGCCGAAAAGCCATACACAGTATCTTGCGGTGCCGCGTGAACATCCGCACCGCCCTCTCCGACCGCCGTTTGCCGCGCCTTGAATTGCGCATGCTGCTCGGCCACGTTTTGCAACGCGAATTCGCGTGGCTCATCGCGCATGATCTTGACGTATTGGACGACACGTCGGCGCGAGAATTCGAATCGCTCGTCGTGCGTCGTATTACGGGTGAACCCGTCGCGTACTTACTGGGTGAACGCGAGTTTTATGGGCGCGCGTTTCACTGTACGCCAGCAGCGCTGATTCCGCGGCCAGAGACTGAGCTGCTGATCGACGCTGCGTTGACGCGAATCACGGCGACAGAAGACGCCCGTATCCTCGACGTGGGCACTGGCACGGGATGCATCGCTATCACGCTCGCGCTCGAACGCCCGCGTGCGCAAGTCACGGCGATTGACGTGTCACGGGACGCGCTCGCACTTGCGTGCGAAAACGCGCAACGTCTGGGTGCGACCAACATCGAATTCATCCAAAGCAATTGGTTCGCTGCGCTCAGCGACACCGCGCAGTTTGATCTCGTCGTCAGCAATCCGCCCTACATCGTGCCCGGCGACGCGCACCTCGCACAAGGCGATCTTCGCTACGAGCCAGCTATCGCGCTCGCCGATGCAATCGACGGGTTGGAGAGCTATCGTCAGCTCTTACAAGGCGCGCGCAAACACCTGCGCGACGGCGGATGGCTTGTCGTTGAGCATGGATTTGACCAAGGCGAAAGTGTTCCAGCGCTCTTTCGCGCAGTTGGTTTCTCTCAAGTTGACGTGCAGCGGGATCTGGCGGATTTGCCGCGAACGACGACGGGGAAATGGCAGTAAGGTCAAACGCGATCCTTGCATACCGTTGCTCTGAAATAATGCGGTGAACCTCGAAACCCGCTCTCGATCTTCGCGCATGAATCAACCCGACGCCGTCGCACAACTGCTCGCAGCAGCAGAACGCCACGTGCTCGCCGGCGAGTCTGTGGCTGGCATCGCCGTCGCCCAGCAAGCCATGGCGCTGGCCCAAGTCTCGGGCGACAACAATGCGGTAGCGCACGCGGCAATGCGGCTAGGCGCGCTCTATCGCATGGGGTCGCAGCACGCACGCGCGGCCGATGCGTTGACGTTGGCGCAGGCGCAGTTTGAAGCCATCGGCAACGATCTCGGCCTGTCGGAAGTGGCCATGCAGCGCGGACAAATGGCGCTCGACACGGGCGATTACGTCCACGCCATCGATGCGCTGGCGGAAGGCGCAACGTTTGCCAGTCGTGCCAACGCCACGCTATTACAGAGCCGGTGCCTGACGGGATTGGGAATCGCCAGCGCGCGCGTTGGAAATTACGACCGTGCTCGACGAAATTACGCGCAGGCACTTACTTTGCAAAACGAGCTTGGTGACGATGGAGCAGCAGCCAACACGCTTCACTGCCAAGGTGTGCTTGAGCTTCGCGTCGCTCATGGTCTATCGACCGACGAAAGCGCGCGTCGCGAAAGGCTTGTGCTCGAGGCGGTCAAACTGTTGGAAGCGTCGAAAGTGCTTGCGGAAAAGACCGGACGTCGGCGTCTTGAAGGCATGTGCCTCAACGAGCTCGGGCGCGCGCATCGACTACTGTCCGACACCTCGGCAGTGATCGCATATTGCGGACGCGCGATTGACATTTTTAATCAATTGCCGGCCCCGAAGGACGAATGCGAAGCGCTGCTTCATATCGCGGGTGCATGGCTGGACGCCGACAATACGGCCAGCGCAAGTCAGTTTGCGCACCGTAGTTTGTCGTTGGCGATGCAGTACGGGTACCTGCCGTCGGAGCGAGACGCGCGAAACCTTTTGGTCGAGTGCTACGAACGAACGGGCGACATTCCCAGCGCTTTCGCTCACCTCAAGGCCGTGCGGCGCATTGACCGCGAGATACAAGACGGCGAAGCGCTGCGGCGCATTGACCAGCTCGATCACAGCAGCGCTATCGCAAGAAGTGGCGAGATTCAGCGGCAGCTTCAAGAAAGGGCCGACGGCTTGCGCGAGTTAGCACAAACCGACGCGTTGACGGGGTTGGTTAATCGTCGAGGGTTTGAGCTAACGGTCGAACGTGCCGTCGCATCCGGTGCGCGCACACTGTCAATCATTTTGGCCGACATAGACCACTTCAAGCGGATCAACGACGTCTACGGCCATCTCGTGGGAGATGAAGCGCTTCGCGGTGTGGCATCAGCATTGCGCGGCGCGTGCCGCAGCGCCGATCACTTGGCTCGGTGGGGCGGCGAGGAGTTCGTCGTGTTACTCATTGATGCGAGCACCGACGAAGCGACCGTCATCGCGGAACGACTCCGAAGCGCAGTGGCCCACATCGACTGGCCGAGCGCGAGCCAAGCCTTGCAACTAACACTTAGCGCAGGCATCGCAACCGGCCCAGCGACCGCGCCATTGGCCACGCTGTTACAAGCCGCCGATGGCGCTCTGTACGCCGCCAAGCAAAGTGGCCGCGACCGGATTTGTGTCGCGCCAGATTGCGTTCTGGGACGATGAGCCCCTGCCGCTGCCGACGGTCGCAGCGGCTCGCAACTATGCGGCGATCAAATACATTCTAAATGCTGCGCAACAGCAGGCGCGTGGCCTCGCGAAACAACGATAAACGAAGTTACGGCCACACGCGATTTCGAAAGTCGGACTTCGCGCAGGTTGAAATGCTGCGCGAATTGGCAGGACTGGCGCGCATGACGTTGGCGCGCCAAACAAATGCTTTGTCGACGCTTGCCGCCTAGGGGTAAAGGGGAAGCACGTTAGGTGCCTTACTTTGTTGGAGAGGTGGCCGGCGCAGGCGTATCAGCCGCCGCGGGCGTGGTGACCGGCGCGCCCATCATTAGTGGCGCCAAAGGCACGGAAACTACAAAGGCGTTGGGGCTGCCGTCGGCGGTGAGTTTTACGTCAACCGCCAAGCTTGGAAAGTCTGTCCGCACCTTATCAACTTCAAAAAACAGGAAGCCAGAGACCTCTTTTCCCGGGGCAATAGTGCCGCTCGTGAGCGCCTTCGCGGTGAAGTCTTCAAGAATCTGCCGATTCACTTTGTTCGTGTGCATGACCGAAGCGGTAGCTGCGATCGGAATCCCAATAATGGGAACGATCAGGCTCCAACCGATGGCGCGTCCAACCGAACTTTTCTTTGCTTTTGTTGCAGCTTCTTCTGGCGTTAGAAGCTTTAGCGTCCCCGAACCATCGCGCATCGCGATGTCCATCGTCTTCATATCAACCGCGAATTTATTGCCGTTTTGAAGGGTCACCAAGACAGGCATCACACCATCATCTCGGAGGTTCATGTCGAATACTTTTTCCGACTTGGCTTTGCTCGCGTATTCATCCGCGAACGCGGTGATGCTATTGGAAACTTGCTTGCTCGTACCCGCACCAGTGTTATCAATCTTGGCAAGACTTGGTGTGTAGGTTGCGCATCCGCCAAACATGGCCGTGACTGCAACGACGGCTAACGCTGAAAGTAACTTCATAGTTCTTAGCTCCGATTTGTGGTGAACCCATGCTACCGCAGGCCGGAATCGCCACATTCCATCGTCATGAACTAATTTCTGCGACGCAACGGAATGGGAAACCTCTTAGAACACCACGCAACAGATTAGGGCTCGCCGACAGAAAACGCCGCCACTTCGTCCACATACTCCGAAAACTCGCTAATCGCGTGGTCCGAGCCTTGGATGATTTTTTGTTTTGCCCCTGCGTAGTGAACGTACATTTGCCGCCAATCGAGCACTTCGTCGCCGGTCGCCGCGAGTAGCAAATATCGTTCGGGGCGCGTAATTTTTTCGATGCGTAGGTCGGCGAGTTCGTGCAAATATTCCGCGCGCCAGTCGAACGGTTCACCGGTGTGAAACGTCGTGAGTTCGCCGACGTATGACGACAAATCGTCCGCGGGAAGTACGGCAGGGTTGAGCACCGCGGCGCGGCAGCCATATTGCTCTGCGAGGAAGGTCGCGTAATACCCGCCCAGCGACGATCCAATCACCGCCCAATCTTTTGCCGCGTCGCCACGATCTTCAATGAAATCGCGCGCGATTTCGATCGCTTGCGCGGGACTCGCTGGGAGCTGCGGGCAGACGAAGCGGTGTTCGGTGAGGGCGAAATGCGCTGCCATCAGCCGCGCCTTCATCGATTGCGGGCTGGAGCGAAAGCCGTGCAGGTAGAGGATGTTCATTGTGAGCAAATCGTGTTGTTCACGCGATTGTAGGAGCGGCGGAAGCCGCGAAACCGCTCACATCCGCAGCAATCGCGGCTTCCGCCGCTCCCACAAACCACCCGGAGCACTGCGTCAGAGATAATTACGGGTTACTCAAACATAGAACACGTCCATCATGGCAGTCCAATGCGGCATCGTCGGCCTCCCGAACGTCGGCAAATCCACGCTCTTTAACGCGCTTACCAAGGCGGGCATCGCAGCGGAAAACTACCCTTTCTGCACCATCGAGCCCAACAGCGGCGTGGTCGAAGTGCCCGACGCACGGCTTGCGCAGCTCGCCGCCATCGTCAACCCACAGCGCGTCGTTCCCGCGTCGGTCGAGTTTGTAGACATTGCGGGTTTGGTCAAAGGCGCGTCGAAGGGCGAAGGACTAGGCAATCAATTCCTCGCCAATATTCGCGAATGCGACGCCACGGCCCACGTCGTGCGCTGCTTCGAAGACGACAACGTGGTGCACGTCTCCGGCAAGGTCTCACCGATCGACGACATTGAAGTGATCAACACGGAGCTTGCGCTTGCGGATCTCGCGAGCGTTGAAAAGGCTGTGCTGCGCTACGGCAAGCTCGCACGTGCCGGCGGCGACAAAGAAGCGCAACATCTGCTTCCGATTCTCGAGCGCTGCCAAAAAGTACTCAACGAAGGCAAGGCAGTTCGCACGTTGGACCTCTATGCCGAAGAAAAAGCGCTGCTGAAACCCCTGTGCCTCATCACCGCGAAGCCGACGATGTATGTCGCCAACGTGGCCGACGCCAACGATTTGGCGCACAACAAACACTACCAAGCCGTCGTCGAATACGCGGCGAAAGAGAATGCGCCAGTGGTGGCCGTCTGCGCCAATATGGAAGCGGAAATCGGCGACATGGACGACGCCGACAAGATGGAGTTCTTGAAGGATTTGGGTCTCGAAGAACCGGGCCTCAATCGCGTGATCCGCGCGGGCTATGAATTACTCGGGCTGCAAACCTACTTCACGGCGGGCGTGAAAGAAGTGCGCGCGTGGACGATCCACAAGGGCGACACCGCACCGCGAGCCGCCGCCGCCATTCACACCGACTTTGAAAAAGGCTTCATCCGCGCGCAGACCATCGCGTTTGATGACTTCATCAAATTCAAAGGCGAACACGGCGCCAAAGAAGCGGGCAAGATGCGCGCCGAAGGCAAGGAATACGTCGTGCACGACGGCGACGTGTTGAATTTCTTGTTCAACGTTTAGTTCGAACTTCCGTCAATGTGGGAGCGGCGGAAGCCGCGATTGCAAGCGATGCGCGGCGTCGGGTCGGCCGGAAACGAACCTCAGCCGTGCTTCACGACGACCGTCTTCATCACGCTAAAACCGTACAGCGCCTCGAAGCCTTTTTCACGGCCGTAGCCTGAAGACTTCACGCCACCGAACGGTAGTTCTACTCCGCCGCCTGCGCCGTAGTTGTTGATGAATACCTGGCCGCTTTTGACGGCGCGGGCCATGCGCAGTCCGCGCCCACCGTTCTCAGTCCACACGCCAGCGACGAGACCGTATTCGGTCGCGTTGGCGATGCGCACGGCGTCCGCTTCGTCCTTGAACGGCATTGCCGCGAGGACGGGGCCAAACACTTCGTCGCATGCGAGCGGCGCATCGACGGAAACATCCGCGATCAAGGTGGGTTTTGCGAAGAACCCTGCGGCGGGCGCATTCACGACGATGCTGCCTTGCGCGACCACCCGCGCACCGCTCTCGGACACACTCGCCAAGAAGCCGTTGACGCGATCTAACTGATTCGCGCGAATGAGCGGCCCAACATCTAGGTCCATCGCGGCGGGCCCGACTTTCAATGCGCGGATGCGTTCACCCACCGCCGCCAACACACGCTCATACACGCTGGCTTCCACCAATAAGCGCGACCCCGCGCTGCACGTTTGACCAGCGTTTTGAATGATTGCGTTGACGATCACCGGCACCGCCTCGTCGAGGTTGGCGTCAGCGAACACGATTTGCGGGCTCTTGCCACCAAGCTCCAACGTGACGGGCACATGACGTTTCGCTGCGCTTTGCGCGATGATGGTCCCGACCCGCGCCGAACCGGTAAACGAAATGTGATCAAGGCCCGCCGCATCGGCAAGCGCTTGTCCGGCTTCGTGCCCATAGCCGGTGACAATATTGAGCGCGCCCTCGGGAAAGCCCACTTCTGCGGCGAGTTCGGCGATGCGCAGTAACGAAAGGCACGCATCTTCTGCGGGCTTTACGACACAGGCATTGCCCGCAGCCAGCGCGCCGCCCACTGACCGCCCGAAAATCTGCATCGGGTAATTCCACGGAATGATGTGGCCGGTTACGCCGTGCGGTTCGTAGAAGGTCATCACCGCGTAACCCGGCGTGTAAGGAATCGTCTCGCCGTGCAGCTTGTCGCATGCACCGGCGTAATACTCGAAGTAGCGCGCCACAGCGGTGGCGTCGGCCTTCGCTTGCTTGACCGGCTTTCCGCAGTCGCGCATTTCGAGCTGCCACAACTCGTCGTGATGCGCGAGGATGGCCTCCGACAATTTGTGTAACAGTCGTCCACGTTCAAGCGGCGCCAGACGGCTCCACGCTCCACCATCAGCCGCCGCGCGCGCAGCGACGGCGGCACGGCGAATGTCTTCGGCGTTGCCACGAGCGATGTGGGCGAAGGTTTGGCCATCGCTCGGGTCGAGCACCGCGATGGTGTCGCCACTGCTTCCCGCGACACGTTGGTTGTTGATGAAGTGCGTGGTCATGATGGCGCGCGCTATTTGGAAGCAGGCTTCACGAGCCACGCCAGCGTGAATTCATCAGTGCGCGGCGTGTAGGCCAAATTTTTCTTCATCGCCCACACATTCATCTGAAAATGCAGCGGCACGATGCCTTGATCGGCCATCGCGATTTCGGTAGCGCGCGCGAGGAGCGCTTCGCGTTTGGCGTCGTTGATCGTCACCAGTGCGTCGTCAAGCATTGCATCCACTTTGGCGTTTGAATAACGTCCGCGGTTGGCGTTGCCCCAGCCCTTCTTGGTGTCGAAGGTGCCAAGCAACGGGCGCAGGCTGTCCGACATTTCGCCAGAGCCTGCCGACCAACCAAGCAGCATCAAACTGAAATCAAGCTTCGTTGCGCGCGAGAAAAACACAGAGGATGGCATCGCCTCGACTTTGGTTGAGATGCCCACGCGCGTGAGCATCTGCGCCACGGCTTGCGCGATCTGCTCGTCGTTCACATAGCGATTGTTCGGCGCGTGAATGGTGATGCCGAAGCCGTCCGGGTAGCCTGCTTCCGCGAGGAGTTTCTTCGCGGCGGCGGCGTCGAACTTGTCGGGCTTCAAGTTCTTCGATGTGCCGGGGTAACCGTCCGGCAGTGGCTGGCCCGCAGCGATCGCCTCGCCTTCCATGACTTTGCTAACCATCGCGTCACGGTTGATCGCGAGCGACAAAGCCTTGCGGACGCGAGCGTCTTTGAGTGGATTTTTGGCGAGTGGTTTGCCCGCTTTGTCGGTGACAAAGGGTGAAACGTCACGGTTGGAATCCATGTGCAGAAAGATGATGCGGTTCGATCCCACGCGAGCGAGCGAGAGGTTCTTGTCGTTCTTCAACCGCGTCATGTCGGAAGTCGGTGCGTTTTCGATCACTTGAATGTCACCCGAAAGCAGCGCCGCGACGCGCGCAGGATCGTTGGTAATGATCCGCAGCGTTGCCTTGTCCCACGGCGTTTTACCGCCCCACCACGCGTCGTTGCGGACGAGCTCAAGGCGATCGCCTTTGGCGAAGCGTGAATATTTGTACGGTCCGGTGCCAACGGCGGCCTTGCCGCTATTGAAGTCTTCCGTGCTGGCACCGGTTGCGGCTTTCTTGGAAATCACGTAAACCAACGATAGGTCGTTCGGTAGCAACGGATGTGGCTTTTCGGTCGTAATCATCAACGTGTGCGCGTCGGGTGCGGTGATCGCCTTGATGTTTTTCACGTAGGTGGTGAACGACGACGGCGAATTCGGGACCTTCGGAACGCGATCTACAGTGAAGATCACATCGTCGGCTGTGAAGTCCGAACCGTCATGCCACTTCACGCCCTTGCGCAGCTTGAACTCCCACGTTGTGTCGTTGACGGCGCGCCATGAGGTCGCGAGCGCAGGCACCAACCGTTGCCGTTCGTCCATGCCAACCAAGCGCTCGAACACGTGTGCTGCGGCCGCGTTGTTCGGCCCCACGTTGTGATAGTGTGGATCGAACGCTGTGATGTCGCCCGACAGGCCGATGCTGATCGACTGCGCAAAAGCGGACGCCGCGAGTACGCTCGCAGCGACGAGGGCCATAAACTTTGCGAGCGGCGTGATGGTGTGTCGTATTGAGAAGCGCATGTTGTCCCCGAGAAGTGTTGTTGCCAAGAGAATAACCGACCCCTCACCGAATCCTAAGTCATGAGCGTCAGCATCGAAACGAATTTTCCAGACATTTCGCCGTGGGCTGCGGGTAACACGGGCGTGCCGTACGTGTGGCGCTTTGAGAGCAACGTGCCGGGACCGCATGTGTGCGTGACGGCGCTGGTGCACGGCAACGAGGTGTGCGGCGCGATTGCAGCGGACTTTTTGCTTCGTGAATTGCGCGCGGGGCTGCGGCCCGTGGGTGGAACGTTGTCGGTCGCATTTGCCAATGTCGACGCGTATCGTTCGTTCAATCGCGACAAGCCATTTGATTCGCGCTGCGTCGATGAAGATTTCAATCGTCTGTGGGACGTCGCAACGCTCGACGGTCCGCGCGATTCAATCGAACTGCGGCGAGCGCGTGCGTTGCGCCCGTTTTACGACACGGTCGATCATTTGCTCGACCTGCACTCGATGCTGGAACCTGCGCCGCCGATAGCACTCGCGGGCGATACCGCAAAGGGACTAGCACTTGCGAAGGCCGTCGGCGCGCCGGAGCACATCCTCGTCGATTCCGGGCACGCTGCTGGCAAGCGTCTGCGCGATTACGTTGGTTTCGGTGATCCCACGAGCGCCAAAAGCGCGCTCCTCGTAGAGTGCGGCCAACACTGGGAAGCCGCCGTCGGAGACGTTGCCAAGCAAGTGATGCTGCGCTTCTTACGGCACTTTGCGATGCTCGACGCGGCGTGGCTCGCAGAGCGCATTTCGACGTTGCAGCACACCGCGCAGCGCGTCGTCGATATCAGCACCGTCATCACACTACAAACTGCGTCGTTTCGCTGGATTCGCCCGCTTCGCGGTCTTGAAGTGTTGCCCGACGCTGGCACGTTGATCGCGCACGACGGCGGCACCGAAATTCGAACGCCGCACGCCGACGCAGTCATGGTGATGCCCGTGCCGAGCCCGAAACTCGGGCAGACGGCTGTGCGCATTGGTCGGTTTCGGGGATGCTGAGATCTGGTTAATAGCTTTTTGGTTGCAGCGACCGATGGATGGTCGCTACACGTTGTTTTGTTTGATACTCGACTTGCGATATTTTTGCGATGTAACGACCAACTAGTGGCCGTTTAAGCACAAAAGCTGTACCCATTCACCGTTCTGAAACTCACTCAATCGGTCGAGCATCGCCAGGGTCCGGACGATCCACCCAATAGCGCTGGCGCGATTCGCGAAACTTCTCGATCGCGGCGAAGCCATCGGCGGAACTCAGCGTGATCGCACCGTGCCAATCAGTGCGTAGCACGTTGATGTTGCGCTCGCTGTAGCGCGCGAGCACATCGGCGCGCGGGTGGCCAAAACGATTGCGGTAACCGGCGTTGATGAGCGCCACTTTGGGCGCGACCGCGTCGATAAACGCGGGCGTAGACGAAGTGCGGCTGCCGTGATGCGGCAGTAGAAGCACGTCACTTTTGAGCGCAATCGCGCTCGCGTCACGGGCCACGAGTTCGCCTTCGCTGAGCGCTTCGATGTCGGCGGTCAGGAGCGCGCCGTGCCTTGCGGCGCCGACTTTGATCACGCACGAACGATCATTGGTCTTGCGCGATTCGTCGGTGTAGTTTTCTGCGGTGGGGTGTAGCACATCAAAGCGCACGCCGTCCCACGTCCAAGATTGCCCCGCGGCACAACGCAGCGTTCTTACGTTTCGCGCCTCGGCTTCTTTCGCGACGTCACTGTGGCTTTCAACCGAGGTCAACATCCAACTGACAGGCACACTGGTCAATAGTGAGCGCGCGCCGCCGCTGTGGTCGATGTCGGCGTGGCTGACGACGAGCCCGTGAATGTGCGCCGCGCCCATTGCACGAAGATACGGCGCGACGATGCGCGATCCGGCGTCGCTGGTCTCGGTCCAGCGTGGGCCAGTGTCGTAAACGAGGGTGTGCGCTTTGGTTTGCACAACTGCCGTTGTGCCCTGCCCAATATCGAGCACCGCCAAGTTGAATTCGCCGTCGGCGGGCAGTGGCGGCACTAGCGCGAACATCGGCAAACACCAAACCGCGCCGACCCAGCGGTGCGGCCATCCGCGTGGCGCGAGCAGGATCAAGCACCCAAGCACCGCAAGCCCCACCGTCCACCACGGCGGCGCATGCTGCACCCACAGCGGCGCGGGCAGCGTTGTGAGCCACTGAAGCCCCGCCGCGAGCCACGCGATAAGCTGATGCGCCAGTGTCAGCAACGCGTCAATCGGCGCGACCAGCCATACCAAGGTCAGCGGCACGACGATCAACGTCACCAGCGGAATCGCGACAGCGTTCGCCAGCGGGCCAACGAGCGACACCTGCTGAAACATCGCCACCGAAATGGGCGCGAGGCCAACTGTGACGGCGGCCTGGGTCACGAGCATTGTGCGCAGCCACGACGGTTCGCCGACGCGACCCAAAGTAACGAACATCAGTAGCGCCACCGCCAAGAACGAAAACCAAAAACCAACCGCGAGCACCGCCCAAGGATCGATGACAAGCACAACAACGAGCGACCAACACAGGACCAACCACGGCGATAAAGAGCGCCGCAAAAACAGCGCGGCAGCAGCCGTGAGCAACATGTAACAGGTGCGCTGTGCCGGCACCGCAAATCCCGAAAGCACCGCGTAGGCGACGGCGACGAGCGCCGCGACAAGCGCCGCCGCTTGCTGCGCGGGCATTATGGAGACGAGGCGCGGCGAGCGTCGCCACAACGCGAACACCGCAAACGCAATCCAGGTCGCGAAGAGCGTGACGTGCGCGCCGCTGATCGAGAGCAGGTGCGATACCGCGGTCGCGTTAAACAGCGACCAATCGCCTTCAGAAATCGCGCGTTGATCCCCGAGCGCCAACGCAACCAACACGCCCGCGTAACGCTGATCTTTCAGCGCCGCTTGCATGCGTTCGCGCAGCCGATCACGCAGTTGATTGACGTAATCGACGATGCGTGCCGCGTTGGCCGCGAGTCGGCGATTGGGTTCGTCGCCGCGCACCGAACCCGTGGCGCGCAATTCGTTTTCGAGCATCCACGCTTCGCTGTCAAAGCCATGCGGATTGGCGTAGCCGTGCGGTCGTTTCAGGCGCGCCGTGAACTGCCAACGCTCACCCGCGTGCAGCGTTGGCAATGGCTCGCCTTGCAACTCTTTGATCGTCGGTTTGTACCAACCCAGCGCGATGCGCGGCGGAACGTTCGCGCCGGGCGTCAGAACGCGCTCCACCGCAAACGCGAAGCGAACACCATGCGCATCAGACTGCGGCAATTCGTCAATCACGCCGATCAGTTCGATGTCGCGACCCTCCCACGCGACGGAAAGCGCATACGACATACGAAGCTCTGCGCGCAGCAAGGAAAAACTCGCGCCAAGCGCAAGGGCGACACTTAGCGCGAGCCACAGCGCAGTTCGCACGCGCCGCAGCACGAGCGTGATCGCCACGCACGCCGCGAGCACCAAGACCGCGACAATCGCAACCCGCGACGGCAACTCGGGTACCAGTTGCGCGAGCGCTACTCCGAACGCGAATGCGACTAGCGTTGCGATGGTGCGCATGGCGCTGCGGCGATCCGCGGATGAGTTCGTCAGATCGACGCGTCAGTCGGCCTTCCAATGCCCCGATTTGCCGCCGAGCTTTTCAAGTAGTCGGACGTTTGAGATCACCATGCCGCGATCCACCGCTTTGCACATATCGTAGATCGTCAACAGGCCCACACTCGCTGCAGTGAGCGCTTCCATTTCGACGCCCGTGCGACCAACGGTCTCGGCCGTGACTTCGATGTTGACCGTGGAACTCATTTCGTCAGTCGTAAATTCGACCGCAACGCGCGTGAGCGGAATCGGGTGCGCCAGCGGAATCAAGTCGGCGCAGCGCTTGGCGGCCTGAATCGCAGCGATACGCGCGATGCCAAGCACATCGCCCTTTTTGTGCGAACCGGATTCGATCAGCGCCAACGTCGCGCTCTGCATTGCGATCGTGCCTTCAGCGCGCGCCACGCGCTTGGTCTCCGGTTTCGCGCCGACGTCGACCATATGCGCCTGCCCAGCGCTGTCGAAGTGAGTAAGCGGTTGCGTCGAATCGGTCATAGCGAGCCTACGTTACAAATGAAGAAGGAACTTGCGAGGGTTTTCGGCTATCTTAGCAAGATGAACCTTGCCCCAATTTCGCGCCCGCCGTTTTCGTTCCGCGCACTGATCGGCGTCCTCGCTTGTGTCGCCCTGTCCAGTTCGCCTGCGTTTGCGCAGTCGCCGTTGCCGGAACTCGGTGACAGTTCCGGCGCGTTGGTGTCGAGCCAACAAGAGAAGAAGGTTGGCGCCGACGCAATGCGCGAACTGCGCGCGAGCGGCGCGTACCTGCAAGACCCGGAAGTTAACGCGTACCTCAACGAACTCGGGCAACGCATCCTCGCCGCCAACCCCGCGATTCGCGAGAAGTTTGAGTTCTTCGGCGTGGCCGACAACGGCGTTAACGCGTTCGCGATGCCCGGCGGCTACATCGGCGTCAACATGGGGCTCGTGCTACTGACCCAGTCCGAGAGCGAACTCGCGAGCGTGCTCGCGCATGAGATCGCGCACGTCACGCAGAAGCACTACGCGCGCATGATGGACGACCAGCGCAAGAACGCGTGGATGGGCATTGCCGGCCTCGCGGGCGCGGTGCTCGCGGGCGCGAAGGGTAAGGGCGATGCGGCACAGGCTGTGCTACTTGGATCGCAGGCCGCGACGGTACAAAACTATTTGAACTTCTCGCGCGAGAACGAACGCGAGGCCGATCGCATCGGCTATCAATACCTAACGCGAGCGCAATTCGACACCTCCGCGATGGGCGTTTTCATGGAGCGCTTGCAGCGCGCCACGACGATTTCCGACACCGGCGTAGTGCCGGGCTATTTGCGCACGCATCCAATCACGATGGAGCGTATCGCCGACGCGAATACGCGCGCGGTGAGCGTTGATTTCAAGCTCGCTAAAGAGAGCGTTGACTTTCATTACGTGCGGGCGCTGCTGCGAAGTTACGTCGGCGAACCGAAGACCGCGGTGAGTTTCTTCGAGTCTGCGTTGGAGGAGCGGAAGTACGCGTCCGAGCCCGCGACGCGCTACGGCCTCGCGGCCGCGCTCTTACGCTCGCACGATTATGCGCGCGGCAAGCAGGTGTTGGCGTCCCTTGAATCCGATGGCGTGCGGCACCCGATGATCCCGGCAATGATGGGGCAGATGCTCATCCAAAACGAGGAAATTCCAGCTGCCGTAAAGCACTTCGAGCGCGCGATTGCGGAATACCCAAACCATTGGCAATTGCACTACGACTTGCCCGAAGTGCTGCTGCGCGCGAAGGAGCCTAAGCGCGCATTGGCGTCCGTGGAAAAGAGTTTGGCGCGGCAGCCGGACAACGTGCAACTCTTCGAGCTTGCGGCACGTGCGAGCGCGGACCTTGGCCTCAAAATGAAGCAGCATCGTTTCTTGGGCGAGCAATACGCGAAGCAAGGCAATCTGCGCGGCGCGCTCGACCAGTTTGAGTTGGCGTCAAAGGCTGGTGACGGCGATTACTACGAAGCGAGCTACGTCGACGCGCGCGCACGTGAAATCAAACGTGAGATCGAACAGCTTCGCAAGGACAGCCGCCGCACGTTGTTCGAGTGAGCACCGGGCTAAGAGCGTCGGCCGTCTCGAATATGACTTCGGCATGACGATGGTCGGGTACGGACATCCCACGCATCGAGCCTAAGGCGGGTCGCATACGTAACAGCTTTTCTACCTAACCGACCGCAGCACGGTCGTTTGACGAGACTTTGTCTTACAGTTGACTTTCATGTTTTCGCCGTCTAAACGACCTACTAGCGGTCGCTTTACAGGAAAAGCTGTTGAATCAACAGACGAAAAGAAGCCCGCACGAGGCGGGCTTGAGTCCTTGGAAACCTGATAAGACCGGAGGTGTATCGAGGGGGTGGTCTCCAAGGGGCACACTGTGTTTCTAGACTGATCTAGAGTATGCAGATGTCATATTAGGTGTTGGTTGATCACTTGTCAAGCGGTTGCACACGTTTGGGCCGAAACGCCAAACGTCCGTTTCGACACCATCCGGCCGTTCCCTAATCGTGCTCAGCCAAAAACGCGGAGGCGGCGACGACGGCTTCCGTGCGGTTGTTGACGTTGAGTGTTCGAAAAATCGCGAGTACATGGACCTTGACGGTGCCCTCGGACAGACCAAGTTCGCGTGCAATAAGCTTGTTCGGCATGCCACGTGCGAGAAGTCTCAGCACTTCCAACTGGCGCCCGGTGAGGTTGTTAAACGGCGGATCTGAAGCGCGCTTTGCGGGGGCGGCACCGTCGTCCGCACGGCTGTCATTGTCGCCCGACAGCAGGCGTGCCGGCGCGTATGTGCCTCCCGCCAGCACCAATCGCATGGCCTGCACTATGACGGCTGCCGAGTCGGTCTTGGGGATGAATCCAGCCGCGCCCACTGCGAGAAGCTCCCGCACTCTGGCCGCGTCCTCGGCCCCCGACATGACGACAACTCGCGTGGAAGGGTTGTCTGCGATCAAACGCTCAAACCACGCAACGCCATCAACGCCGGGCATATGCCAGTCCACCAGCGCAACATTGACCGGCGCGCCCGCATTCGCGCGCTCGGCAAGACACGCTCGAGTCGCGAGTGCGTCGTCCGCGCTGAACATTTTCACGTCCCTTGTCAGCGCGCAAAGGGCGTGTTGCAGTGCAAGTCTCACAAGCTCGTGATCATCAGCGATAAGTAGCGATATGCTGTCGGACATGAATGGGCTTTTTGAGGCAAGTCAAGCAGAGGGCGCGCATCGTGCGGCAACGCAATCGAGTGTAGCTCTACCTCGACTTGAGGCGCTTGATCGTGCGGCGTGGCGCACGCGCTTTCGCGATCCATCCGAGCTGAAGCGCGCAGCAGACGAGCTTGCCGCCGTCGGCGATCCGACGAGCCTTGAAGCCGGACTCGCCGCGCTGCATTACTCATGGCACTGTTTGGCATTGTTTGATCAGGATGGCGCCGCCAAGCAGTGCGCGCGCGCAACAGAGATCTTCGAGCGCAATGGCTTTGGCCGCGGACTAGATCGCCTGCGCGCGGTGAAGGCGTTGATTTTGTTGCGCGCCGGCAAGAGTCAGTCAGCGCTTGACGCCACGTTTGTGCAGCAACACGCTGCGGACGAAGACCCGTTTCCTGAAGCCCGCTACGTAGCGCTGAACATTCGAGCGCTTTGCTACGGCGACTTGGGCGAACTCGACGAGGCGATGCGCACCTTTTCTGCGGCGCTAACAGCAGCACGGCAAACCGAAATACCGGTTTTCGAGGCGAATGCGCTAGGAAATTTTGGTGGATTTCACGCGGACATCCACAATTTTGAGGATGCCGAACGCATGTGCCGCGCCGCATTCGCCTTAGCCGATGTAGCCGGTGCGAGAGCGCCTTGGGTCACATCTGGCACCAACTGGATGTTGTCGCTGTTTTTTCTTGGGCGCTACGGCGAAGCACGCGCCGTGGCTGAGCAGTTGCTGGGGAGAGTTGAATGGTTGCTGCCCGCCAAGCGTTCCGCTTATTTCACGAAGTTCGCAGCGGTGTTCCTGCATGCGGGCGAGCTTGAACGTGCCGATCAATTTCTCGACCGCGCAGCGGCTGCGGCCGATCCCAGCGTAACGCTTCGCACGATTGAATGGTTTTGGGTGTGCGCTGAGGTTCGCAATGCGCAGGGGCGCTTCCCTGAAGCCGCTGCGCTCTGTCACCGTGCCATCAACGAGGCTTCCCATTTTGATCAAGTCTCATTGCCAACTGATTTGATGCGACTGTATAACGCGGCAACTCGCGCAGCGGAGGCGCAGGGCGATTTTGAAGCTGCGCTGCGCTTCAAGAAAGAGGCGTTCGCGAAGTATGAAATGCTCGTCGGGCAGAGCGCCCGTGCGAAGCGACTCGCACTGCAGATGGAGTATGAAGTTCAACATGCGCAGCAGCAGCGCGATGAAGCCCTCGCTGAACAACGATTTGCCGAAGAAGAACAAGAACGGTTGACGGCGATCAATCATGCGCTGGCCGCAGCGAACGAAGACAAGAGCCGTTTTTTGGCATCGGCAAACCACGATCTGCGTCAGCCTGTTCATGCCATAGGATTATTTGCGGATACCCTAGCTGAGCACGTCGCAGATGCTGAGGCACGTGAAATGGTATTTCGAATCCAGCAGAGCATGCGTTCGATGAATGCCATGTTGTCGGAGCTGCTTGATCTCTCCACGTTAGATGCGGGCACGATGCGAGCGTCGATCACAGCGCTACCGATTACGGGCGTGCTCCTGCACATCGATAACGAATTTGGTCCGGTCGCGCGTGATCGCGGGCTCGACCTGCGACTCGCCGCGACCGACGCATGGGTTGCGAGTGACCCCGTCCTACTTAAGCGAATTCTGCAGAACTTGGTTGCCAACGCGCTGGCGTACACAGAGCGTGGCGGCGTGCTTGTGACTGCGCGCGCCCGCGCAACAGTCTTGCTTTTGGACGTATGGGATACCGGAATTGGGATCGATGCGGCGCATTTGCCGCGCGTGTTTGATGAGTTCTACCAAATTGGAAAAGCCTCGCGTGATCGCCGCAAAGGTATGGGCCTGGGCCTCGCGATTGTTCGCCGCCTGGTCGACCTGCTGGGGCACACACTGGAGGTCACATCGCGGGTGGGAAAAGGCACGCGCTTTCGGATACGCCTACCGCTTGCCCAATCTTCGCAGCCCGTTGCGAATGCAATAGAACTGACGGAATTGTTGGACTTGCGCGGCAAGCTTGCGCTGATCGTTGACGACGACCCTGATGTTCGTGACAGCATGGCGGCGGCGCTGGCGGCCAAAGGTTGCCTCGTCTTCGCCGCCGGCGACGCCGCGGAGGCAATTAGGATCCTCTCCCAAACTCAGCGTTCCCCGGACTTCGCCATCATGGATTTCCGCCTAGAGAAGCAGTCAGGCTTGGCCGCTCTCTCCGAGATTCGAGGGTTCCTCGGGTGGCGTTTGCCCGCTTTAGTCGTCACCGGCGATTCGCTCGCGTCGGACCTTGCCGAATTCGCCATTACGGGAGAGGCGTGGCTCATCAAACCCGTTAGCGCCGACGACTTGCATTGCGCAGTAACGCGGCTGATGTCGTCGACAAGCCATGCGGTGAACCCTTGAACGACCGGGAGGACCGGCTCGAGGCGTTGCACGAGGCGGCTTGGCAAGCGCGCTTCGTGGACCGTGAAGAATTGCGTTCGGCGGCGGACGAAATTATTCGACTCGCCTCTCCGGGCTCACTGCATGAAGCGCACGGTCATTTTCATCTCGCCGTGTGGGCTTGGCAGAACGACGAGAGCGAGCTCGCTGTAGCTGAACGCATAAAAGCAGCAAAGCTGTACGAACAGCTGGATGACGTCGCCGGAACGGCCAACTGCCGAGACCTTGAAGCGTTGGTCGAGCGCGTCGCCGGTAACTACGCGCGGGCGTCAGCGCTTTACAAGCTAAATCAGGACATAGCGGAGCCGTGTCGAACGCCTGCCGAGCGGTGCATGACGTGCAATGGCGAAGGCGCGCTGTACTTGGCGCAAGGAAAGCATGATGAATGTCAGCGGCTGTGGTCTATCGCGGTATCGCTCGCGCAGAAGGCTGCAAATCCAGGCCTTGAAGTGTCAGCGCTCAGCAATCTAGGCGCATTCCATATCGCTGTTTGCAACTTCGAGGATGGATGCGTGCTCAGTCGGCGCGCATTTGAACTTGCCGATCGAGTGTCCAATCATGATCGCCCGTCGAGTATGACGACGGGATGGTTCAACAGCGGCATGAACTTGCTCGTCGCGCTGGATTGTCTCGGGCATCATGTGGAAGCTGGCGCGCTCGCCGATCGAATCGCGAGTCACGAGGCGCACTTTCCGCGTGGCCATGCGGCCAACTACTTCGCGTCATTCGCGAGCGCCAAACTGCATGCGGGCGATATTGATCTGGCAGAGCGCTTCCTGCACAGGAGTGTTGCCATGGAGGACACGGGGGCAGCCCGTGATCTTGAACAAGCGATCCTGCAAGCGGAAATTTGGAATCTGCGAGGCGAACATCAACTTGCCCGCGATCTATGCGCCACCTGGGATCTCCGCCAAACACAATTGCAAGGAGATGCATCTGCCTACGATCTGATGCGCTTTCATAGAGCGGCAACGCGTGCGAATGAGGCGTTGCGCGATTTTGAGACTGCTTTTCGCCATGAGAAATTTGCGTTTGAGCACTACGAAGCGTTGGTGGCAACGAGCGCGCGTGCGCGGCGCCTGACGCTTGAATTACAGACCGAGTTGCAGCGTACCGAGTGGCAGCGAGACCAAGCGCGAAGGCTGCGTATTGCGGCCGAACATGAGCAGGCGCGACTGGGGGACCTCAATCGGGCGCTGGAGGCCGCTAACGCAGCAAAGAGCAGTTTCCTCGCTGCGGCCAGTCACGATTTGCGCCAACCAGTGATGGCAGTGAGCTTACTGGCCGAGGCTTTGACAGCACGCTCCTCCGATCCCGTGCAAATTGAGTTGGCCACCCGCATACAGCATAGCTCGGCCGCGCTTCAACGGTTGCTGAGTGAACTGCTGGACATTTCAGAGCTCGATGCTGGCGCTGCGGCCGTCTCGCTCCAGCGCTTTCCAATCAGTGACTGTCTAATTGCTATCGATTCGGAGTTCCGTGAAATCGCGTCAAAAAGGTCGCTTGACCTGCGGCTTGCAGCGGGCGCCCAATGGGTCTTAAGCGACCGTCATTACCTGTTGCGCATACTGCGCAATCTCGTTGCCAATGCCTTTTCGTACACGGACCGCGGCGGCGTCTTGGTCGCCGCGCGACGGCGCAATGACTCCCTGCTCTTAGAGGTTTGGGATACAGGCGTCGGTATCCCAGCGGAGCATCTTCCTCACCTGTTCGAGGAGTTTTATCAAGTAGGCAATCGTGCGCGTGATCGGCGCAAAGGACTTGGGCTTGGGTTAGCCATTACAAAGCGGCTTGCAGCGCTCCTCAACCACCCAATCGAAGTGAAATCACGCGTGGGCAAAGGAACCCTAGTGCGGGTCACTCTGCCGCTGTGCGAGACCGATTAGATTTTTCGGCGTGATCTGGCTACAAGTCCTGCGGCGATTGTCAGGACGCCAAGCAGAAACAAACTCCACCCACCAAGGGTTGGGATATTTTGTGCCGGCGGAACGATCGCCGCGAACCGCGCCGTGACGTTGCAGTTGGAAGTAATCGCGATCGTCGTGAAGGATGCATTTGACGTCGGTGCGGCGCAGCCGCTGGTGGTGAAGCCGACGAACGTATAGCCAGGGCTGGCGATCGCTGTGCAGGTCGAGGTATTGCCGTAGGTGACGGGAGAGGTGCAGTTCACGGTGCCGCCCGTGTTTGCCTCCGCAGTCACCGTGAACGTTGCGGGGCTCAACACATTGTTGAACTGCGTCTCGTAGGGGGGTAGAACGTCACTGCGGAATACATTGGGCAGCACGACGTCTGGTGGTGTGCCATTCCACACGTAGCCAAGCGGTGGTGATGGCCGTGTGAGCTGCGACACCGTGCACACGCCAGGCGACGTGGTTGAATTCCCTGATGTCATTGTTCCAACGGCCGTCAGCGACGTGGCGCCGTTCACAGGCAATGTGAGAGACGCTGGTGACCAGATGAACGCCGGGCCGCTAGCTACGGTGCAGTTGACGCCATAGGTAAAGTTTCCAGTTACAGTCGGTGCGACTGTGGGGGCGGGGGTCGTGACGACGGACAGGTTGATGCGAATGACAGCCGAAGAAATACCGGCGTGCGCGGTCGAGCCCAGTTGAGTCAGCATCAGCACCACAAGCCCCGTGGCACCTGCAAGTAGACGTAGAAATCGGTTCATTTTTTTCCTTGAAAGGGAGTGTGAAATTGGGTACGCGCGCCGTCTGCGGAACGCGACGTCGTGGATTGAAACGGCATCCGCAGGCAGTCCATGAACGAAACTGACTGCGTGGTTCCTTTCGCGCTGGGTAGCTTGCGCAGTCCAAGTTGAAACTCAGCTGGCGCAGCACTGTAAGTGCCAAGAAGCCGGTCCCAGACCGAGAAGAGCGTGCCGTAGTTGCGGTCGTGAAACACGTGGCGCTGGTCGTGGTGTGTCCGGTGAGCACTCCGGGTAATGAGTACGAAACCAAGCCAGCGATTCGCGTGCGCCAATTTGCCCGGTTCTGCGTGTTGCCAGAGCTGCGCGACAGTGCTCAAAGTGGCATAGAGCACCCAGCTCACGCCAGATATTCCGAGCAACCACAGCATCGGAAGCTGCATCAACGGCAGCACCACGACCTGGACGGGATGCTGGCGAAAGTGGGTGCTGGCGTTTACTGCGGTATCGCTATGGTGAACCTGATGCAAACGCCACAAGAGCGGTATCCGGTGAAATACGCGGTGCAGACCATAGTTCAACAGATCCAAGAGCAGCATACCGAGCAGGACCTGGCTGGTGTAAGGAATTCCGGCCTCCTTCAGCCACGCGAGCAAGCCCGATTCACCGCTCAACACGACGCCGAAAGAGGAAGCAAGCCAAGGCGCGAGCAGTGACGCGACGCTGAGCGCGCACACAAGCAACCCAGCATTGGTAAGCCATGTTTGCAACCACCGGGCCGTCGTGGCTCTCGACGCGCTGCGCAGGCCAGAGCCATTCATCGCCTCGGTGATTAACGCGATCACAGCCATGGTAGCCACCACGGCCAACGCATGCTCATTGAGCCACACCGCGCTCATATTGAGGTAGGCGCTAAAGTCCACGAGCGAGATGCCAATATGGCCTCGTGAGCGCCATGAGTATCAGCGCAACGCCCATCGCCCAGCTCGGCATGATGGCAATGAAGCCGCCGTGCTGCGCAGACCACCATTTTCCGCTGCGCGCGAGCGCGCCGGTGTGTGCGTCAGACGTGCCCATTTTGTGTCGGTGCCGCCAATAGGCATCGGCTGCCAGCATGACGACACCGGATATTCCACCACCCACGTTCGCATTACCGGCAAAGAACAAATGGCTGGCCGAAACGCCCGCCACAGCAGCGAGTACAAACATCGCTAATGCCATAGCGTTCACGTGAAACATGTTGCGAAACTACTTGTTGCAAACAATCACGGGTTGCCCCGAGGACGAAGTCGACACAGTGTGAATGACGTTTTTTCCCACCGCGATTTTGTCGCCAACGTCGAGCGAGTGTGTCGTGCTGGCGCGCGGCGAAAGACTCGTATTGAGGCTACTGCCTTTCTTTTGAAGTGTGTACGCTGTTGGGCTGCCGCATTTGTTTTCGACTTTGACTTGCACGCTTGATGCAGCGCACAGATGGGCGCTAAGGCCAAAGGCGAAGACGAAAGGTAATACCAGTTTGAGTTTCATAAGATGGCCTTGAATGGGATGGGCACGCGGTTGACTACTGGGGTGGCTTTCGTGGCCACGCCCCGCCACGCGGTCGCGCGACGACTTATGAAAGTCTAGGTGGCATCCCACGGCAGCGCTATTGCGCAAACGGCCTATGACAAAAGGCATAGGCCGCACGTTTAGCGTCAGCCCGGCGGCCTCACGCCTTCGCGGACGTTAACTTGAATCCGTGTTCGCGCATTAGGGCGGCCCAACGGGTATCTGTGCGTAATGAATCGAAGGTGGGATCAACGCCCGCGCACACAAAGTTGAAATCCGACTCTGCGGCCGACGTGCGCAGCCAGGTAATCGCGGCATCAGCGTCACTCATTCGTGCGTAAATCATCGCGAGAAGGTACGGTGAAACGTAACGCGATTGGCGCATCTCCATCAAAGCGGAAAAAACTTCGTTTGCGTGCTGCGTGTCCCCCATCAACGCATAAGCCTGAGCCATGCCGGCCCAACCGATGGGATGCCCTGGCACACGCGCGCGAGCAGCTTCATAGCGCTCAAGCGCGCGTTCGGGTTCACCACTGCACAAGTAGGCCGCACCTATAAGCGTTGCGGCGATTAGGTTGTCCGGCCGTATTTCAAGTACTTCTTCCCATCGCGCGATTGCTTCCGAAAAGTCACGCTCGTAGTAATGCACCAATGCACTCTGTACGCGAATATGCAGATCCATCGGATCATATTGCCGCGCCAAAGCGAACTCGCGCTCGGCTTCCTCGAACCGACCGCAACAGAGAAGACTGAATGCGTAGGTGTGGTGCGCGTACGCCAGTTGTGGTGTCAACTGCACAGCGCGCCGAAAACTCGCTTCGGCGCGTGCGAAATCGTGATCGAGCAAAAAGGCAATCTGGCCAAGAACGCCGTGCGCCTCGCCGCACTCCGCGTCCGCTTTCAGTGCCTGTTCGGCGTGGGCGCGCGCCAACGGTAACGCCGTACGTACGGCAACCGTACTCAATCCCGCGTGCGCGAGTAAGGTGCGTGCGAGGCCACAGTGCGCCTGCGGCGATTCGGGTGCGCCAGCAAGAAGGCGCAGGAAAAGCGTTTCCGCTAGAACGTAGCCCTCCTGGGTGCGTTGCTGAAATGCGATGCGCGCCCGTTCGTACGTGTCACGCAATACGGCGTCCGTGAACGCTGATTGAGTAAGGTCGCGCGCCGTGGCACTGGCCGACGGCGTCATCGGCTCGCGCCGCGTGAAGATTGGCACGTAACTCCCAGGTTGCAACGAAATAACGACCTGCGAATTCCGACCATCGCCGCTGTAGTGCCGTGCCAAGCGACTGCGCAGTCGGCGCGCTTCGACCCGTACGATGGTGTCGTGAGTAGGGTCAAAACTCGAAGGCGCCCGGCCAAACACAGACACACCTAGCGAAATTTCCTTCAAGCTCGCCGCGTGACCATCAAGCCACTGTTCTACCAAATAGCGAAGAAATTGCCGGTGCCGCAGCGAGCCGCGAAACTCCGTGCCCGATTCAACGGCGTCTAGCTCGGCTCGTACGAGATCGGCGGGGATTAAATGTGCCATGCCGAATGATGCACCTTCGTTCACAGACTTTCGGACAAGCCGATTCACACGCTTCTCGCAGCAATGCCACAAAACCCAGACGGAAGGCTCCGGCTGCGCGTTCATGTCACCTACGTGTCACCCCATGTGCCTTGTACAAGGCAAATTCATTCTACAGAATGGGCTTCAGGCCGAACGACCGTGGCCGCTGCGTCGCGGAGCAACAGAAAATGCAGATGAGAACGTTTTTTTTGTCGGTCCTGCGAGCCGTCACACCGTTCGTCGCCGCGTCGCTTGCGTTGGCGTCCTGGAGTGCATACGCGAGCGCGGCCGATGACCCCAATGATCCGCGCGTACAAGCGTTGGCTGTGAGCTTGGGCAACAGCCCGACCGCGATTTTCCAGTACGTCCGCGACAACATTGGCATCGAAATTTACAAAGGCAGCCTTCGCGGCGCGCGCGGCACCTTAGCGAGTAAAGCCGGTAACGCTCTTGACCGAGCAAGCCTCGTCGTCGCCTTGCTGCGCGCTGCCAATCCGAGTATCGAGGCTCGCTACGTACAGGGAACACTCAGTGACACCGATGCATTCGGTTTGGTGTCGCGCATGTTTTCTTCCCCTTCGCGCGTATTGGGTTGCGACAATCCCGCGCCGCAGTTCAATTCATTCACTCTGGTAGCCGAGGTTACAGCTCACACGTGGGTCGAATTCCGCGTTGGCAACACCGGCGCATACACCGCACTCGATACGGCGTTTGCCGCTGCAGCGGTGAATCAAACGTTTACCAGCGCGACGCAGACATTTGCCAGCATCCCAGCAAACATGCGCCACACGACACGCGTCCGTGTCGAGGTCGAGAGTTTCACTCAAGCCGCCGCAGCGTTCGGCCTAGGCATCGGCACCACTACGGTGCTTGATCAAAGTTTTGATAGCGCGGCGCTCGTCGACCGCGCGGTGAGTGTAAGTCACTTCGTCAACGCATTCTCGCCACCGTCGCTGACCATTGCCGCGACGCAAAACACCTACTCTCCCTACCTCACCGTCGGGGATAGTCGCACGAGCATCGACAACTACAACATCATCCGCGGCACCGACTACAGCGAAATCGTTACCAATTTTCCGCTTGGCAACATACTTGTGACGGGCGTGTTCGTGAGCGTCGACATCACTGACGCTGACGCTCAAACGCAGTCGCATCGCCGCTCCATGTACGACCGTATCGGCTACGTGACGCGCACGCAAGGTGGCCCCGTTAGCGTGGATCCAAACAGCCTCACGCACCCGGTGCTGACTGAACTCGACGTCATGACGCTTGCCATTAGCCCATCGAGACAGGCGTTGGACGATTTTTCTGTGCGCAAAACGCGACTGCAAGCCCTGCAAGCGCAAGTTGCACTGTTGCAGCCGCTCGTCCAAGCGCTTCCACCGCCGGGGCTGCGCGATGCGACGCAAGAAGCGGTTGCGCGCGACAGTGTCATCGCCGCTCGCTATGCGCTCATCGCCAACAACGAACTGGCGCTCGCGTCGCTATTGGGTGCTGCGGATCAGCAGATTGACGAGCAATCATTGCGTACCTTGGTCAAAGCCTACGTGGTGTCGCCGCGGATCACTATTGCGTTGTCGCGGTTCAAGAATGACGCGCTAGGGCTCTCGCTCGACCTACGCAAAAACGACTTGCGAGTCCTTCCGCTGCCGGGCGTTGCCTGGGCAAATGCGCGGAACTTTGAGCGCAATCGCGGACTTGGCGAATCAGTGCTTGAAGGCGAAGTGCTGTCCAGCATCACCGGCGATCCAAATCGTTCGATCTCTTCTGTGCTCGCCACACTTACCGACGCAGCGCGTTACCGACCTATAACAAGTTCGAACTTGGGCGTCATCGACTCTCTTAACCTGTCGGTTGAATCGAAGCTTCGAATTCGTGCGGCAGTGCAGAGCGGTCGCGTGGTCCTTGCGCCGATGGATGTTGTCACAGTCAGTGGTGTGGCTGTCAACGCGTGGCTCGAAACCGATCCCAACACCGGCTACACGATCAGCACGCTCGAGGACGGCTCACACGGTGCATTCGTTGAATACGTCTTCGCCGTCGCTGCGCAGATCTCTTCGTCACAAGCAGCGGTCATGGGGCAACTGATCGGTCGAGTCAGTGCAGTAGGCGTGTTTGGCATTGCGCTGACCTCGGCCATTTTGGACTCGATTGCTGCTCAGCGTCCGTTTTCGGGGCTCGGGCAACAACTTCGCAATACGCTCGCGCCCATCTTGAAAGGTGTCGTTCAGTCGGTCAAGGCCGAACTTGATTTGATGGGCCTGCTCGCGATCGAAATGGAGGGGCCGGCCGGCATCGTCAAGGAGATGCTGACGGGCCTCATCGAAGGGCTTGACGACATGACCAAAATGTTCGCCGGTGAAAATGGTGACCCGCCGTTACCGCGCTTGCTGTTCTCGTCGGCCACGCCGCCCCTGCCTGCGCCGCAAACGCCCGGCGCGACAGCAGGACTTTCGCTCACGGCCACCCTGGACACGCGCTTCAGTCGCTCGTTCGCCGGAGCAGAATTCGCGTCGGTCTACCTAGTGCGCGCAGTGAACACCGGCCCAAGCACTGACACTTTCCGGTTCACCGCTTACGGTGGCGGCAGTGGACTCAACGTCGTTGATACCCAATACGTAAACCCACCAGCTCGCATCGCGCCGGGCGCTACTTACGAGTTTCACGTGTGCGTTGATCCCAACACCGCCATACCTGCAGCTGGCATTGTCGCCGCGTTGCAAGTGACGGGAACCAGCACCACAACGCCGACGGTGACCACGACCGCGACGAGTTCCTTCACAACTCCGGCAACGCCTGCACTGCGAATGCGCCTCGCACCGACGCCGCAGACCGCCCTCCCCGGCGGTTCCGTACCGGTCACGCTGACGCTGGACTCGCTCGGCAACCAAGCCACGTCGGTTGCTTTAGCGACGCAATCGTCACCTGGACTGGTACTGACCGGCGTCCCAGCTACGGTATCGCTTGCAGCGGGCGAGAGCCGATCAATTGCCCTGACGGCTAGCGTCGGCGGCGGTATCGCGCCGGGTACCGATTTAGAGGCCCTGGTGCAAGGTAATTTCGGTGGCGCTTTTCCAGTTCGCGCTGCATTTTCGGTAACCGTGACGTCAGCCATCACGCGATGCGCTGCCCCGGCGGCTGTCGCCGCGACACAAATCGGCCGCGGCAACTTCGCTGGCTTGTTAGGTGTGCTCACGACGGACGTTGACCAACTTGCAGCGCGGCCGCAATCAACGGCATCGCGCGATGCGGTTCTGCGCGAAATAGACGGCTTGGTGGCGCGCCTCAACGCGCCCTTCCTTTCAGCCTTAGCGCCCGGCTTTGCTGCGGCACGAAGCGCTATTGCGTCGGCAAGCCCGGCCACGATGGGTAGCGCCTTGTCGACTTTAGACGCGCAGTTCTGCGCATTACAAAGCGCGCTGAAGGCAGCCTATACCGATGCTTACCGCGTGTACCTCTCGCCCGCGGTGGCGACAGCCTTGCCGAATGTCACTACGCGCATCAACTTAAATTTGTTCAACGACACTGCGAATCCACGCGCAATGAATGTGTCAATCGCTGGTCTGCCTTCAGGCGTAACTGCCTCGTTCAACACCACGCGCGTCGTCGTCCCTGCAAACTACCGCACCAATTTTTATCTGCCTGAACTCTACGTGACCTTCGCCAATGGTTCGACGCCACAGGCCTTTGAATACCAGATTATCGTGACCCCAGAGGATGATCCGGCAAGCGCGAAGAGCACGATCGGTCAGCTCAGCATCCGGCCCGAAATCGTGCGCGTCGTTGATGTGACCATGAGTCCCACTTATGGCAACGCAGGCACCAGTTTCACTCCAACCGCACGCCTGCTAAGCGCAGTAAACGACACGCGTAGCCTGTACTTGCGCTACGTCGTTAAGAATCGCAACGGTGCCATCACGTATCAGTCAAACTTCCCGACGGTGAACTTCGCGCCCGGCGACAATGTGCAAACGATTCCGTTGCAAAGCTTCTCGACTGCAGGCTACGCCGACGGCCCCTACAGCGTTGAAGTGACCGCTTATGAACCCTCCTTTGACCCGATCCCCGGTGCTATCGGAATCGGTACGATGTTTGTCGGTCAGCCTTTCGCCGCCGGGCTGACCGTCGCACCGTCATTGCTGGCACCGGGCACAAGTACCGTCAACGTCGCACTTAACCTTGACCGTAGCCTGGTTGCGCAACAAAGCCTGAAGCTGCGCAGCACGCTCGGCTTGTCTGCGGGGCCACTGTCTTTCGCACAAAACGGTAACTACCTCTACGTCTGTCAGAACACAGCGGTCACCATCGTCAACGTGAGCAATCCAGATGCGCCGGTGACGGTCGGTACTTTTGCCAGCAGCGTGCTCACCAATGGCGCGCCGAGCGGTTTTGAAACGGTCGATTGCACCGTGTACAACGGTCAACTCATCGTCGGTTTCGACAAGAAATTACCCGAACGATCTGGCTCGCGAACGTTGGCAATATTCGATATCGCAGGCGCAAACGCGACCAGTCCGCTGCTTGTGACTCCCACGCCCATCGACACCGGCAAGAAATTTGGCAGCGGTCTGCGTTTTATCGGAACTGATGGCTACATGTCGACCGGTTTGTTCGTCTACAACCCGTTTTCAAACTTCATATTTGAGCAACATGGCAATCTGCTCAAGTTTGATTTCTCGACGCCTGCTTCGCCGACGTTGACAGGTGGTCTTTACCCGTCCGGCGCGGGCAATCCGCCGGAAAATCAGAGCGATACCGGCGGCCCACATTTCGTCACGGCTGTAGCGCCGCACACCAGTACTCGCGCGATCGTGGCAAGCACCTCCGGCACAGGGGATTTCTTCAATGGCGTTGGCCGCCTGTTGACTGTCGACACCTCGCAACTCTCAACAAGCTGTTCGGGCCTGAGCAATCCGTGCATCATCTCAACGCTCGATATTGCGCAGGCACGCCTGCTGATCGGCGTCGCGTCGCAAGGTGCGGCCGCTGTTGCAGCGGGCGATACGCAAGGCTTTTACGATGTGAACAGTGGCTACACCGGTAACCTCACGCTGTCGGCCATCAACCTCACTAACCCGTCCGCGCCGACCCTCAGCAGCACGCTAGTCACACCGCTAGTCCACAACGAGACTTACACCTGCAATCAGGCTGAGCGAAAGGGGTTTTCGTCGATGCAGGCGTTGACGAATAACTACTACGCCATCGGCGCCTACAACCCGACCTCGTGCACCTGGGTCTTGGTGCTGATAGACGCCAACGATCCCGCGAACATGCGCTTCATTCCGTACGACGTCCCCGACAGCATTCGTGGTTTCGTCCTGAATGGCAACCTGCTCTATGCCGTGACCGCGAGCTCTGTACTCGTGTTTGACTACACGGGCATCGTTGGCCCCTCAGTCACCGCGAATGTCGTGGTACCCAAGGGCACGGGGGTTGCGCTGGTGCCTGGTTCGTTCAACCTCCCACCGTCATCCATCGCCAGCACTGCCACCACCGACACGTATACATGGCAGCAGCCGACCGTCGCGCCGATCACGTGGCAAGCTACCGTGAGCAACATGCAGCCGGGAAGCGGTCGCCCAGTCGCCAACGGGGGCTCGGTCGCATTCACACTACCGTCGCTGGGCTCAGGCACGCTGCCGCTCGCCCCGGCAATCGTCACCGCCAACCACGTCATTGCGGTGTCGACGTCAGTACCCTTTCCGATTGCAGTTGGCGCGCCAGCGACTTACGTCGTCACACTGACCAATCCGAGTACGACCTCAAGTGTGACGTACACGTTGCACACTGAGGGCATCCCGGCGAGTTGGGTCCAGACACTGGCACCCAGTGTCACAGTGCCCGCCAATTCCACTGCGACCACTCCGCTGGTTGTGCAAAGCAACATCGGTCAAAGCGGAGGCAATATTGACTTCCGTGTAGTGGCAACCGCCGGAACCGCGAGCGACGCCGCGGTCGCAACGCTGAGCAACTATTACAGCCCTAACGTGGGGGAAGATCCCGCTGCGGGTGTTGCCGGTTCAATCTACACGATTACGCCCAGTTCGCCGACCGGCGCGAAGGGCAGCACCACTAACATCACCGTGCGAGTCACGAACACCGGCACCCTGATCGACGAGTACAGTCTCGGCATTAACGCGCTACCGAATAACGCGTGGGGCGCGACGTTTGATCCCGGTTCGGCGTGGGTCGGGCCTGGTGAATCAATTGATTTCAAAATCTCCGTGTTCGTTCCGTCACCGCCCAACGTCACCATTGGCGACAACCTTGCTGCGTTTGCACTGTACTCGCGCCTACAAGCACCGCGTGTCCTCTCAGTGCCCGTCACCGTGCTGGACGCCGGAGTGGCGCTGGGCATTTCGCCGAATTCAGGCACGGCATCCACGCCGTTCGCAGCCACCGTGACCAACCTGTCGGGCGCGACTGATACCTTTGATCTAACGTTGACGGGGCCGCTCGGACCCACGGTTTCGTCCGGTGCCTCCGCCGTTACGCTTGCCGCTGGAGCATCTACGGTCGTCAACCTCACGGTAGGTAACGCGGCCGCGTTTGCGCGGCCCGGCGCGAGTGGCTTCAGCGTCGTGGCCGTCTCGCGGGCTGCACCAAGCGCGTTCGCGCGCGCAAGCGCGACTGTGACGATCCCGGCAATGAGCGCGGTGAGTGTGTCGGGGCAGCCCGCCAACTCAGTGCTGACTTCCACCCCCGCCACGCGCGTGGTCAACGTAGTCGTCCAAAATCTCGGCAACGTCGAAGATCAATTCAACCTAACGATTACTGGATCGTCCGGGCCGATTAGTGCACATTTTCTTGACGC
Organism: Pseudomonadota bacterium; assembly: GCA_029571495.1. Classification (GTDB taxonomy): domain Bacteria; phylum Pseudomonadota; class Gammaproteobacteria; order Burkholderiales; family Casimicrobiaceae; genus Casimicrobium. The sequence continues at coordinate 6,164 of JAKPSO010000282.1, read as the reverse complement.
GTCTGGGGCAGACGTCAGCAGCATCTCCAGCATGACAATTCCGGCGTTCTCCTCCGCCGTTGTACGGCTCTCCGCGACGATCAGTAGCAATGCTGCTGCCACAGTGACGGTTCGGGCGACATCTTTGACGACAGCGACAACGCTGTCCAGTGCAACGCTTCAATTTGGGTTTGTCGCACCACCCGCATGCAATCTCGACATCGATGGCGATGGCATCATTAGCCCGATGACCGACGGTCTGCTGATAATTCGCCATATGTTGGGCCTGACTGGGTCGGCGCTTACCCATGGCGCGTACAACCCCAGTGTCGGCATTAATTTGATTGCCTCGCGACTGGGCGCACTCAGCGGCGGCTCTTGCCTTGATATCGATGGCAACGGCCAAATCCACGCGGAAAGCGACGGCATCTTACTGCTGCGCGCGATGTTTGGGCTTACTGGCAGCGCGGTAACCGATCAGGCGTTGGGCGACCCGCCACGAACTCGCGGAGACTGGGCCAGCATCCGGACTTACCTGACCACGACCTGCGGCATGGTCTTGCCCTGATCTTCAGCCGCCCACAACCGCCCCTATCACCCGGCGCCGTTCCTGATTGCAGATAGAAAAAACCCGGCCGAAGCCGGGTTGTAAGGCATGAGCATTCGTGTCAACCGCGCGAATCCGCTGGCGTTGGGCTAGAAGGGGAGCTACCCGCCGTGACGCTGGCGAAACTTCTCGCGCATGCTTTCTGCGCGGGAGACGCGATCAAGGAGTTGACCCTTGATCAGCGCCTTTTGTTCCGTAGAAAGTAATTGCGTGAATTTCACCCACTCGGCGTTGGCAAGCTTGCGCTCGGCGGCAGTCGCAATCGCCGTTTCGTCGCGCAGCGCCAAGAGCTTCGCAAAATCTGGGTCGGCTTTGCTGAGTTCCGCCTTCGCCGCGATGGCGGCGGCAGTGCGTGCCTTGCGCGCAGCCTCAAACGCAATCTGCGTCGCGCGCAGTGCCACGGTGTATTGCGCTTCCTGCGTGGCATTGAGGTTCAGTTTCGCTTTCATCACCGCGAAATAATTGCCAAACGGCAAGCCCACGTCAGGCATGCCCGGCGGGGTAGCCTGCGCATGCGAAATCGAGCACACAAAAGCGAGTGGCAGCAGCAATAGCGCCACCGCGCCGCGTTTCACGTATCGCGAAAAACTGTTCATATCGAATCCGATCCGTCTGAGACGTTGCAATCTTCACATTTTCGCCGATTCTCGCGGGCGGCCCGGATGTGGATTTGTAAGCGCTTGTAAAGCGGGTGCACGGACGAGCCGGGGCTCTGTTATGTTTACATGATGACTGCTTCACACCACATTTTGGTGGTCGATGACGACCAACGACTGCGCGAATTGCTGCAGCGCTTTTTGACTGAACAAGGATTTCGCGTGACCGCGCTGCCTGACGCGCGCGAGCTGTCTCGCCGCTTGGAGCGCGATCCGCCGCATCTGATCGTGCTCGATTGGATGATGCCGCATGAAGACGGGCTGGCGGTGTGCAAACGGCTGCGCGCCTCGGGCGACCGTACGCCGGTCATCATGCTTACCGCTAAAGGCGAAGAAGACGAACGCATCGACGGCCTCGACGCTGGCGCGGACGATTACCTCGCGAAACCGTTCAGCCCGCGCGAACTGGTGGCACGCATGCACGCGGTGTTGCGGCGCGCGGCGGAGATTTCGCCCGGCGCGCCGACGCCGGTGGATCAGCCGGTTGTGTTTGGCGACTGCGAGGTCAATTTTGCGACGCGCGTGCTAACGCGCGCGGGCGAAGCGCAGGACTTAACGACGAGCGAATTCGCGATGCTCAAAGTCTTCGTCACGCATCCGCATGAGCCGCTGACGCGTGAACGGCTGTCGATGCTCGCGCGAGGTAAAGAACACGAGGTGTTTGATCGCGCGATTGACGTACAGGTATCGCGTCTGCGCAAGCTCGTGGAGGCCGACGCCAGCAAGCCGCGTTACATCCAAACCGTGTGGGGTCGTGGCTACGTTTTCGTTCCCGACCAAGCGGAGCCGTAGCGTCCAGCGCAATGCCAAAGACACTGTTCTGGCGACTGACGTCGCTTCTGCTCATCGCGCTGGCCGTCGCTGTGTTGGCAATGGTGTTCTTGTTTCGACAAGATCGCGCCAGCCTCATCGCAAGGAACTTCACCGACGCAAAACTTGAGCAAATCGAGTCGTTGCGCGCAGCACTGGCGAAACTGACTCCAGATGATCGCGCGGATCGCCCAGATCGACCGGAGCGCCCCGATCGTCCCGATCAAGCCGAGCCACCAGACAAGTTGGGCCGCCCTGATCGCCCTGACCGCCTTGACCGCCCGGACCGACCAGAACGCGCAGGACGCATGTTTCCTTTGCAACGTCTCGCTCGCGAATATGGCATTTTGTTGGTACCCACAGATCGTCGCCCGGAGATCGGCCAGGTGCCGCGTGGCCCCGCGTTAGCGCCGCTCGTTGAGAAGTTGCAGGAGCACTTGGGCGCTGACACCGAAATCCGTCTCGGCATGCGTGTCGATCAGCCCATCGTGTGGATTCGTTTGAAGGTGGGTGAGGGCGGGGTGCGCAGCGTGTGGGCGGGCGTACCGATACGCAACGTGGAGACAGGGGAAGTGCCGACGCGTTTGCTTGCGACGCTCGCAGTGATTTTGCTCGCTTTGCTCGCGGCGACGTATTGGTTCGCGCGCCGCCTCTCGCGACCGTTGGCGGATTTGGCGGACGCCGTTGATAAGGTTGCGCTTGGGCAGCGGCCCGATCCGTTGCCCGAAAACGGGCCGACAGAAATTGCGCGTGTGGCTCAGAACGTGAATCGAATGGCGGCGAATCTTGAGCGCCTCGAACGCGACCGCAGCACGATGCTCGCAGGCATTTCGCACGACATTCGCACACCATTGACGCGCCTGCGACTGGCAAGCGAGATGGCGGTGAGCGACGCACAAAGTCGCGACGAGATGGCTGCCGACATCGACGACATCGACCGCGTTGTGACTCAGTTCCTGGACTTTGCGCGCGGCAATCCGAAAGAAGCACCGACGCGCGTTGACCTGCGCGAGGCGCTCGCCGCGGTCGAGCGCAAAGCAGCGAATAGAACGCTCGCGGTGCAGTGGACTTCCGGCGAAGACGCCGTGTTTGTGAATACTTATCCTGCCGCGTTCGAGCGCATGGTCATGAATTTGATTGAGAACGCACATCGCTACGGCAAACCGCCCTTAGAAATGCAGCTGCGTCGCGACGGCCTGGTGGCAGAGATCGACGTACTCGATCACGGCGCGGGCATCGCGCCGGAGGACGTTGAGCGCCTCAAGCAACCGTTCGTACGCGGCGATCAAGCACGCGGCGGCGCGATGGGCGCGGGGCTTGGGCTCGCACTGGTCGAGCGGCTCGCGCACTGGCATGGCGGCAACTTTGATCTGCTGCCGCGAAGTGGTGGCGGCACGATTGCAAGGCTGCGTTTGCCGTTGGCGGAGTAGGAGCAATACTGTTCGGTTAGGGTGTAGGCGACGACTTGGCGTCGCTCAGTGCCACGGGCAAGCGCGGCCGAGTCCGCGCCTACAAATCGCTAAAGTGAACAGCATTGGGTGTGGGGTGCGGTTTGCGCGCTCTGAATTCACCGAACTTGAGGATTTTGCGCGAAAATTTTGACGCAGATTACACAGATGAGTCGGTTGATTTACGCAGATTTCTTTGGACAATTCTCGCAAAGCCGAAACCAAAAAGAATCAGCGGCAATCTGCGCTAAATCAGCGTAATCAGCGTCAAAAAAATCTGTGGCATCTGTGTAAATCTGTGGCAAAAATCATTAGCTGCGCCTAGGTTTTGTCGATTGCGCCGTTCCCTACGCAAACAACGGCAACGGTGCGTAGTTTCCACCCAGCACGCTGTCGCTTTGCGCCGCCGAGAGCTTCCACCAATCGCGCAGCACCGATGCGTAGAGCGCGCGATAGTCCGTGGTGTAAATCAAATTGCCGTCGCCCGAGAGCTGCGTGAGCGATGGCGCGCTGCCGATGATGCCGCCCTTCACAGAGCCGCCAATCACGAACTGTGTGTTCGCCGTGCCGTGGTCGGTGCCCGCGCTTAGGTTCTCTTTCGCGCGGCGACCAAATTCGCAATACGTAACGATTGTGGTGTCTTGCCAGCGCCCAAGCTCCACGCAGGCTTGCTTGATCGCGGCGATGCCTTCCGCCATTTGCTTGAGCAGACCCTGTTGGGCTCCGAGCTGACCTTGATGGGTGTCGAACGAACCGAGGCCGATCCGCAGTGCCGCGACGCCAGGCGAAGCGGCCACGATTTGCATCGCGGTTTTGGATTGTTGCCCGAAGCCGTGCGTGGGAAATTCGGTCTTGAGCGTAATCGCTGGATTGAGATTGAGCGCTGCCGATTGGGCCTCGCCTTCGAGCCGCAAAATGTGTTGCAACGCTGCGTTGCTCGCTCGGCCGTGAGGATCGGCGAGCTTGGCTTGGCGCAAAAAGGCATCGGTCGAAGCGATCGACAGCGCGCGGGCTCCTCCCGCAAAAGGACCCAGTCCACCGCCGCCGACGGCGACTGCGTCAGCGACGAATGATTTCGGCGGCGCCACGGCGGTAAAGGCGCGGGCGAGCCAGCCTTCCGACAAATAATCGGACGAATTGGAGCCCGTGTCCCAAATTTCTATCGAGCGGAAGTGCGAGAGATTGGGCTTCGGGTAGCCGAGGCCCATCACCGCTGCCATCTCCCCCTTTTGCCACATCGGTACGAGTGGTTCAAGGGCCGGATGCAGCCCAAAGCGATCATTTACTTTGAGCACTTGGTCGCGCTTGATGCCAATCGTCGGACGCAACGTGTAGTACGTGTCGTCAGCGTACGGAACGAACGTGTTGAGCCCGTCGTTCGCGCCGCGCAACTCCACCAAAATCAACAATCGCTGATACGGGCTTTTGCTCGACGAATTGGTTGTCTGTGCGATGGTGGAAACCATCGGCAACGACAGCACGCCAACACCGCCCAGCGCGGTCAAAAAATCTCTACGGTTCAACATAGTCTTGCCCGCTATTTGAGTTGATACATTGGGTCAAGCGCGACTGCGCGCAGACCCGCCAGCGTATGCGGCACGTCCTTCGCTGCCTGCACTGGCGGCCCGGCGAGCAGCGTTTGCCATAGATGGTCCGCGTTGGTTTGCGGTGGCAACTTGGCGAACCATTGATCTGCACTGAAAAAGTATTGCCCGCGCAGTTGATTCGACACGCCGAACGGCGGCAGAGGTGCCGCCGCGCGCCCAGCGTTCGCAGCGAGGCGCGTTTGCGCCCGCGCGCGGCCTTCGCCCATCATGTCACGATCGATGAGTTGCGCTGCGGGCTGCGCGGTGGCGACGGCGCCCGTAGTGCCTTCGGGTTTCATCATTTCATCGGCACGGAACAGCCGATTCAAGAAACCCTTGCGCGCTAGTAGCGTCGTAGTGTTGAGCCACGCCTCACCCGGCGGCCAACCCTTCACGTTCGGCGGCCCAAACAAGTCTTGCCCGAGTTGCCGCAGGATCACAGCAAACGGTGCCGGGTCTTCGACCGAAAAGCGGAATTGGCGCAACGATCCAATGACAAGATCAACCGGCGACTTCACAAGCGTCGCGCGATTGGCGGGGGACCAAAACGCGTCCGACAGCAGCATCGCGCGCAGCAATGGTTTCATTTCGTAGTTTGCGGCGCGCCACACGCTCGCGAGTTCGCTCACCTGCTTTGGGTCGGGCTCGGCCGAGACAAACTCGCGCCAAAGTTTCCCGACAACGAATTCGCCCGTTGCGGGTTGTTGCAAGAGCATGGTGATGACGTCATCGCCGTTGAATCGCCCCTCGTGCCCGAAAATTCGCTTCACACCATCGTCGTGCACCGCGCGTCGGAAGCGAAATTCACCTGCGTCTGCATCAACGCTCCAACCCGTGAAAGCACGCGCGACTTCCTTGATGTCTTGCTCAGAATATTGGCCCTCACCCATGGTGAAGAGCTCCATCACTTCCCGCGCGAAGTTTTCGTTTGGTGCGCCCTTGCGATTTTGCGCACCGTCTAGATAGACGAGCATCGCCGGGTTCTTCGAAATTTCACGCAGCATCGCGCCAAAATTTCCCACCGCATAGCGGCGGAGCAAAACGTTCTGTTGGTACATCAATGCAGCGGAACGCACTT
>JAKPSO010000259.1 GCA_029571495.1 Pseudomonadota bacterium | reverse complement strand
GAGTGCTGCGATGGAAAGCGTAGGAATGGAGACGAGCACCGGGCCGTCAACGATGATCGCTTGGCCGGTTGAGGTAAGCGTCAGCGCATCCGTGCCTAGCAGGCCGCCGGAGCCGTCAGTGCCAACGCCGACGCGCATGCTCTTGCCCGCAGACGGCAACAGGTAGTTAGGAATGTAGGTTTCAACCGCGGAGAGCCCGCCGACACCATTGCCACGCGCGATGGGCGTTGGGGTGTTGTTGTAGACGTATGGTGCGCCGAATGTGCTGCCGCTGACGCAGTCTTGTGCGGCGATGCTTTGCTCACTGTAGCCGGTTGCGTCCGCGAGCACCGTCGTGACGACAATCTTGTCGACACCAGCGAACGGGCCATTGGCAGTAGTGACCGTACAGCCCGTCCCAGCGTTGTTGTCCGCGTCGATCAGGATTGACACGGTTGTCGTCGCGGCCATCGTCGCCGAAGCCGCCAGCGCCGCCACGCCGACCGTAACCGCGACCAGCGCGCGTCGCGCGATCAGCCGGTACTTCGCCAGCCCGCAGATTTTGAAAAACTGGGAATCGCGAGCATCCTTGCTCGCACTGTCGAATCCGCCCGCCATGTCGTCACCCCTGATACTTGCCGCTCACGTGCACGTGAGCCGATTGTTGCAACGCAAACCGTGTCGGTTTGCGCGTGGATGAATAGTAATCGGATATTTCTGACAAACAACCCTGTTTAAATTTATTTGTCTGAAAACAACGCGATGACAACACTTCACTTTAATCGCGCACTCGGCACGTACGGCTTTTCGACGGAACGACGGCGGATGCGAGCTCTGCTCACGTATTTCGCGAAGTCGACTTACCCATTTTTTCGCGCTCAGCGACCAATGTACAGCCGTTAGCGCACAAAAGTTGTCACCGCAGAAGCGACGCATTCAGGCGTCGCCGGCGCGGCCACGTCGCGGCAACGCTGACGCATGTAATTTGCGATTCGCGCCGCGGCGGCGTGCGCCGATTCCGCCGTTGTGTCCACGTGCAGTTCCGGACACTGTGGTGCTTCGTAGGGAGAACTCACGCCAGTGAAATTTGGGAGATCGCCAGCACGTGCGCGCCGGTATAGCCCCTTCACGTCTCGAGCCTCCGCAACCTCAAGCGGCGTATCGACAAAAACCTCAACGAACTGACTGGGAGCAAACCTCGCTCGCGCGGCGTCACGATCGCCACGCATCGGCGAGATCAATGCAACGATGGCGATTTGGCCCGCATCGACGAGAAGGCGCGCCAGTTCCGCAACGCGCCGAATGTTCTCCGCCCGATCGCCTTCGGAAAAGCCGAGATCACGATTCAGACCGCGCCGAATCACGTCACCGTCGAGCACTATCGCCGGCGTGCTTTCAGCGTCGAGCAACGCCTTCAGTACGAGCGCAATCGTAGTTTTCCCGGCCCCGGAATACCCAGTGAGCCACACGACCGCTGGCTGCATTGGTGTCGGTTCAGCGGCCGAATCCATGCGATGCCCTAAGATTCAAAGCGTTCATCTCACGCCCACTGCCGACGTTCCAGCTGCTCAAAAAAGATCGCATGACAACAACGCAGACACTTCCTAAAGATGAGATGGACATTGTGTCGCAAATGATGGATTTTCTTCGACGCATTGGACTAACGGTGGTTGAACGTCCTCTGTCCGCTACGACGTTTTTGCCTGGTCTCGCGATCGAGCACGGTACCCTCGTCGTTGACCGAGATGCGCTCCTCTATCCGGGCGATGTATTACATGAGGCTGGCCATCTCGCGGTGATTCCCGCTGCCGAACGCCCGCTTCTGCACGAAAACGTAGGCGCTGATGGTGGGCCGGAAGTGGGCGCGATAGCGTGGTCGTACGCAGCGGCGATGCACTTAGGGCTCGCTCCGTCATTGCTCTTCCACGAAGCGGGTTACAAGGGCGGCGCTGCAAACCTCATCGAGAACTTTGCTGCAGGTCGCTTCATCGGTCTGCCGATGCTCGTTTGGCGCGGCCTGACCGACGCACCTAATGACGGCACCGTCACCGCAACGACGTATCCGCGCATGAAGCGTTGGCTGGCGGAGTAGTCGCACCCGCGCACTTTTGCAAACGCTCGTAGGATTGCGCACACGACGCCATGACCGCTTCGCGTAGCAATACTGAAACCTCGTCGCGCTTGCGCTGCGAATCATTGGAGAAGGTTTTGCTCGGGCGCTTGGCATCGCGTTTCGTGCACGCCACGAGCGAGCGCAAGGTTGCCTCATCATCACTCAAACCCAGAACTTCTCGAAGTTGCGTCCACACAATTGACGGTAGCGCGCGGTAGCTCAGCGCAATAACACCGCGACTCTCGCAAGCCTCAGCGCCAGCGGCATAAATCTCGCCCAATACCGCCGCGATGTAGCGCTCTGGCGAAGTCCACACCGCTTCGTCAAACGTCACGCAACGCGTGATGGTACCGACCGCGCCGGGGATCATGTAGGTCGCCGTATCTTGAACGTGCGACGCAGCGACTTCAACCGGATCGCGGAACACGAACAACAACGGCACGTCAGGGAAAGCTCTGCGGAACAAGTCGTGCTCAAAAACGTGCCAAGCATCAAGCTTTATCACTGTGTGACGTTCACCGTTGGGAGCCTGGCATAGCGCAAACACCAGCGCGCGCAACCAACGAATTTTCTCGTCACGAGAAACCTTCGGCAGCCGTTGACTGATCCCTAGCAACACGTCAAACATCGGCGGTTCGGACACAACGACGTGGGAGTCTTGCGCGGCCAGCATTTGGCAAATCAACGTCGAACCGCACCGAGAAACGTGCCCGACCAGCGCCCGCAGCGGCGCTATTGCTGCGCCGTCACCTCCGCGCTCGGCCCATGCGACTAACGCGTCGATTGGTGTGTGACGCCGGTAGACGACGTTAAAGGGTTTACGCAGCAACGTGTCGACGTCTTGTCGAAAAAAGGGTTGCTTGAATGTGTGTGCCCCGCGAAAACACCAATCCACCCAAAGCGCGTCGTCGCGGATGAACAGTCGAATCGGGACCCATCGGGCAAAGGATTCACTAGTGAGGTCGGTGCCGCCTATGTGATCCATTGTTCGATCCAATCTCGTCGCGATCGATTCGCCGCTGCGACCACAGCATCGCGATCGAATGAGTAGCCGCGTGCAGCTCCGAGTGTTAGCGACAGCGCAATGAGATCGTCCATGGACACGCACGCTTGAAGCTCTACAAGCAACGCTTCGTCGGCAAACACCGCGCTGCGGAAGGCATCAAAGTCGCGCGTTGGATCGTCTAAGCGCTGCGATGTGGGCGCGTCCTTTGTTGAAATACTGAGCGACGAGTTGGTCATCGTTGCAAGCGTAGCCGAACTTGCAAGCCGCGCGATTCAAAGCACACTCAGTATGCCCGCGACCGACAGTACCGAGAGCACCGCAAGCACCGCCTTGCGGAATCCCGCCTCACTCACATGCTTGAAGCCATGCGATCCCACGACGATCCCTGCGAGCAGCGGCAACGAGAGCCACGCCGCGCGGGAAAACGTCATCGTCGTGACGACACCCTGCCACGCGCCCCACACGAGCGAGTAGAGGGCGCTGCCAAAGAACAGCACAACCAACGTCGCGCGCAGGTTCTTCGCCGGAATCGCCACGGCGAAGAGCATCGTCGACGCCACCATGCCGCCAAGCGACGACGCGCCCGCAAAAAACCCCGCGACGAGGCCGGTCCCCACGCGCAACGGCAATCCGTCGTGCAGCTTGGGCCGCATGTTAAGCAGCAAACACAAACTCGCGACGAGCAAAACCAAACAACCGCCGACGCGCAACCACGGGCCAGGCATGTGCGCGAGCGCCGCGACCCCCAGAGGGATCGAAACGACATAACCCGCCGCCATTGGCGTAAGCCATCGCCAGTTGACGTCGCGCCAGACCGTTGGAATCAACGCGATGCTCGCCACCACTTCGAGGGCCTGCGCGGTGGGAATGATGTCACGCGGCGCAATCACAAATGCAGCGCTCGCAACCAGCACCGCCGAGAGCCCGAACCCCGAAAACCCCCGCACCAGCCCAGCCATAAAGGCACACACCGCGAGTATTAGAAAGTGTTCGGGAAGTGCGAGTGCGGCGAGAAATTCAGACATGGTCACACATTAGCCCAACGCGCCGACGCAGCCACCAAGCGCATCCGATTCCGAGGTCGACTAATGGCCAAACGTATCGCAAAGCGATACCAAGCGCCACGAAGTGCGATACGTCGCACGAAGTGATGGCGCGACGCGCGGAGGCATGAAAAAGTTCGCTCCATCGGCGCACGACGCCACACACGGGATGGAGAGAACAATGCAAGTACTGATTCAACGAGACACCCGCGCTTGGCGCGTTCAAGTCTGGGCATCGTTCGCGATCGCTGTGTTCTTGTGTGCGGTTGGACTCGCGTATTTGCCGGGTCAAGACATCGACCGCGCGTTCATGGTGATGGGCTATTTGTTCTGCCTCACTGCCGCGTTCGTGCTCTCGAAATTCATTCGTGACAATCAACGCGAAAAGTCGGACACGCCGATGTGGCGCTTCGTGGTCTACGGAGCGTTCTTCATGGCGATGACGCTCACTGCGTGGGGACTCTGGCGCATGAACATCAACGACACCTACAAAGTATTTCTGCTCGTGAGCTGGTTGTATCTCATCACCACGACCTTCACGCTCGCAAAAACGCTGCGCGATGCCCACGACGCCGATATGAACGAAGCGCGCTTGACCAGTCGCCGCAGCGCCACCGACAGCGCGGGCTAACAACGCGTGGGAGCGAGTTTACCCGCGATTGCCACGGCTGCGCTTTGTGACCGTCGATCGCTGGCAAGCCCGCTGCCACACCCCTCCCAACGCGACAACCCCCAACCCATCAGGAGACACCAACATGAAAACGCCAATCATCCGCCAGCGCATTGCACTTGTGTGCCTCGCGGCAACCGTCAGCATCACGTCACCAGCTTTCGCGCACGATCGCTTCGGGCCTTCCGGAGGCAGCTTCATACTTTCAGCGCTGCCCGTGGCGTCGGTAGCCTACGCCGGCGCAGCCGCAAGCGCCACCGCTGTCGTACTCCCCGTTGCACTGTCCGCCACGGGAAGCGTATTGATCGTCAAGACTGTCGAGAGCACAGCACGCGGCACCATCTGCGTTCTCGAACGAGCCTCCGACGGAGCACGCGTGAGTATTGAAGTTGCCGCACGCGGCACCGAACGCGCGTTCGTGAGTGTCGGGCAAGCCGTCGAGGTCAGCGTGGTCGGCGCGGGCGCTGTGCTGTCCGTTGCGGGAGAAGCCATCGCCTTCGTCCCCAATGCGCTCGGCCGCGCGCTGCTGCACAACGAACGCCTGACGTGGTAGTCCGCAACCATCATTGGAGCCAACACATGAACAGCATCCTAAAACTTCTTGGCGTCGTGCTAACTGCGTTCGTGCTGACGACGCCGGCGCATGCGGGTCGCTCCTGCGAAGATCACCCGGCGAGTAAACGCATGATCGAAAAAGGCATGACGCTGGCGGAACGCACCAGCGCTGCACTCGACGCCAGCGGCGCGCAGGTCGTACTTTTGGCGCGAGCGGGCCAAGACTTGAGCAAATACGGCCTTCGGTACTCACATCTTGGTTGGGCTTACAAAGGCGACGACGGAAATTGGCGAATCGTGCACAAATTAAACACTTGCGGCTCGGCGGAAGCGTCGCTTTACCGGCAAGGTTTGGGCGAGTTCTTCTTGGACGATCCCTATCGGTTCGAAGCAGCGTGGGTCGTGCCGAACGATGAGGTGCAACGCCGCTTGCTGCCTGTTCTCAAGGATGACAAAACGGTCACTGCTTTGCACATCAAGCCCTACAGCATCGTGAGCTATGTGTGGGGCACGCGCTACCAGCAGTCCAACCAATGGGCGCTCGAGATGTTGGCGGTGGCGATGGACGGTGACATCAAGTCGCGTGAACAAGCACAGGCTTGGATCAAGTACAAAGCCTACCAACCCACGACGCTAAAGATTGATCCACTCACGCGTCTCGGCGGCCGTATGAGTGCGGCCAACGTCGCATTCGACGATCACCCGAACGAGAAGCGCTTTTCGGACCGCATCGAAACCGTTACGGTGGATTCGATGTTTCAGTGGATGACGAACAGTCGGCTCGGCGGCCCAGTAGTCTCGTTGCGCCTCTAGCGCGCTAAACTCTGCGCTTCAATTGCTCTGCTCGGATCACCATGAATCGCTTCGCCAAACTCATCACGATTTTGCTACTTGCCACGAGCGCTGCGTTCGCCGCGGCGCAAGACAAAGTGGTTTATCACGTCGACAACGCGGCAGCACAGGGCTTGAAGGGCCTACGCAATATTCGCAACCATCTCGATACCGCCCCGACAACCCAAATCACCGTGGTCACGCACGCCGACGGCGTCGACATGCTGATGGAAGGTGCGAAAGAAGAGAAGAGTAAAACCGAATACGCGCCGCTCGTCTCTGCACTAAAGGCGCGTGGCGTGAAGTTTGAGATCTGCGAGATCACGCTTAAGAATCGCAATCTCAAGAAGGATCAGTTCATCCTCGACGCGGATTTCACGCCCTCGGGCGTCGTGCGCATCGCGCAACTACAAACGCGAGAACACTTCGCCTACATCAAGCCGTAGCAGGCGCTACGCAGGTCAAGAACGCCTAGAAATCAAACGCCTGCGCTGGCACGAGGCGGGCAGACGCTTCGGCCGCCTCACGCGCTTTGCGTTCGTTGGCCTTTTCTTTCAGCAACGATCGCAACTCTCGGTAGCGCGGAAGTTTGTCGCGCGGAAAGCTCAGGTGGTCGTAACCGCAGGCGTCGAGACAGCTGCGCTTGAACTGCTCTAACAACACTTGCCGTTCGTCGACGAGCGCGCTTGACGACGGTTCAAGGTCGATCACCAGCAAGACGCCGAGCGACGGATCACACAACACGACATCACAGTACAAATGCGCTACCTTTTGATAGGCGCGCATACGGCGACCCACGTCTTGTCCCGGCAGAATGCGCACTAAATCACTGATCCGCACTTTGCACAAAACTATTTGGCGCGGTGCAGCGACGCGCACGAGATGGAGCAATGTTCGTTGCGACAAATCCAGCATCGATTTGCGCGCACCATAGGCGTTCCATTGCGCGACGTTGCTGAGAAGCGTTTTAGTCGACTCAACATGGTCGACATCCACCCAATCCATCTCGGTCATGGGCCCCCTCGGGCGCATGTCAGCGGGGAAGTCTTTGTCGCCGAAGACGGAATTGCGCTGCATCGGCGCGCTCGACCTTGGCTCTAGTCGCGCGGGTTCGTGCAAGGCCCAACGTACTGCGATCGTCGCAATAAGGAGCAACGCCGCGACTAGCCCCCACACGGTGTAAAGGGTATCTGTCTCCATGCTGCCGGTCTCTTTTGTTTTCGTCGTATTGTTGTCACTTTAGCGCCACCAATCAACAGTTGGGAAGGGTTAATTGCGCGGGAAGTACGCTACGTTGCGATTAATGGCGCCAAATGGTGCTTCTACGCAATATCAATTTTCATTCGTTAATTGGTCTTTGCATGTGCATGCACGTTGGCGCGCTCATCGCGGGTACGACGGGCCGCCGGATGCAACAATCGAAGCCCTTCGATTTCAAGATACCTCCATCTCGCATGCACGGCGTCCACCTCACGGCTGACCTTTTCGAATGTGCCTGCATTCGCGACCTCCTTACCGACCGCGGTACTTTGCAAGAAGCCTGCATCCGCCTCGTGCGGCAATCGGGACTCAATGTCGTCGGCGACGACTTTCACCAATTTGGCCGCAACAACGGCGAGCCGGGCGGAGTCACCGGGCTGGTGCTCCTAGCGGAATCACATCTGGCGGTGCATACCTGGCCAGAACTCAACGCGGTCACGCTTGACGTGTACGTCTGCAATTTCAAATTCGACAACACGAGCAAAGCGGAATCGCTCACCAATGCGCTGGTCGAACTTTTTGCCGCTGAGCGTAGCAATCGCAATCGCGTAGAACGCGGCGCAGCCGAGGGCACGACTGTCCAAGCGTCACCGCAAGTCGCGCTTGAGTGGCTCACGCCAAACGTTGCGCACGGCTTCACGAAACGAGGCGCGACTTCAACGAAACGCACTGCCTTGCAATGTATTGAATGGCATGACACGGCGACGCTTGGGCGTGTGCTCGCGCTTGACCGTGCGTTCATGGTCTCCGAGCGCGACGAGTTCATTTATCACGAATGCATGGTGCACGTACCGGCGCTTGCGCATCCGTCGCCGCGCAGCGCGCTCATCATGGGTGGTGGTGACGGTTGCACGGCGCGCGAGTTACTCAAGTATCCCGGCATGGCTCGCGTCGTGATCGCTGAATTGGATGCTGGTGTGATCGCGAGTTGTCGCGAACATTTCTCGGACGTGAACCGCGGTGCGCTGGATGACCCGCGTGTTGAGATCGTTATCGGCGATGCGCTGGCAACACTTCGCGACAGCGATGAGCAGTTCGATCTCATCGTGTTGGATTTGACCGATCCCGGTGACGACGAAGTCAGCCCCGCGAATGCGCTTTACGGCCACGACACCTACGCGCTCATTCGTTCTCGATTGACGAACGACGGACTCATGACTGCGCACATTGGCAGCGCGTTCTACCACCCGGAGCGATTTCGAAAAACACTCGCCGATCTTCGCGACGTATTCCCACACGTCGCTGCGTACAAAGCGTTCATGCCGATCTACGGGGCCGAGTGGGGAATGGTGTG
>JAKPSO010000995.1 GCA_029571495.1 Pseudomonadota bacterium | reverse complement strand
CAATGCAAAACACGCCCGTACCCATCGCCGAGTCCGCGTTGCACCGCCCAGCGATCACCAGTTTTCCGTCCGCTTGCGCGGTCACGCTCATCGCGCCGTCGTAGTCACTGCCAAACGACACGAATTGTTTGTCGCGCAACGCCGGTGCAGCGGCGGCATTGAAGGCCGTCGTGTCGAGCGTGCCGTCGGAATTGAGGCGCGCCGCACAAAACTGCGTGACGCCGTTGCTGCTAAACACCCACCCCGTCGAGCATGCGCCCGCGACGACGATCTTGCCGTCGGTCTGCGCGATCACCGAGTTCGCCGAGTCTTCGTCGCTTGCCATCGGCAACACGAGCTTGCCGCTGCTGGCTGATGCGAACGTCGCGCTGTCGAGCGCACCCACGGCCGTCAAGCGCATGATGCAGAAATCCGACGTGCCCGCGTTGTTGCAACTCCCCGCGATGATGAGCTTGCCGTCGCTTTGTCGTGCCACGGCGCTTGCCGACGATTGATTGCCGTTGCCGATGGTCTCGATACGTGTGCCGGGCTTCGAACCCGCGGCGTTGAATGTGGTGTCGAGTGCGCCGTCGCCGTTGTGGCGCGAGACACACATCGCGGTCTCAACAATCGTCACGCCGCAGGAACCGACAAGTACGACTTTGCCATCCGGCTGCAACACCATGCCACGCGCCGTGTTGTAGAAGCTACCCACGGCAACGGTCGCTACGCCGGGTGTCGCGCCGGTCGCGTTGAAGCTCGTGTCGAGCGTGGCGTCGGCAAGCAAACGCACGAGACAGAAATCCGAGTAACCCGTCGTGAGGTTGTCGCACGAACCGCCGACGAGGATGCGGCCGTTGGGTTGCACTGCGACGAGCCCGCCGAGACTTTGGCCGGGCGTTTCTTCGATGATCAGTTCGCCCGCCTGCAAGTCGGGCTGCGTGCCGCCGTGTGTGGCGTCGGGGTTAAACGTCGTGTCTGGCGTTCCGTCGGCGTTGAAGCGCGTGACGCAAAGCTTCATCACAAACACACCACGGCAGTCGCCCGCAACGAGCAGTTTGCCGTCCGCCTGCCGCGCGATGCTCAGCGCGTTGTCCGCTAGAAACGGTGAGCGACCGGGCCGCGCGAGCGCCTTGCCGCGATTTGTCACCACGGGGTCGGCGGCGTTGAATCCCGCGACGTCCAAATCGCCCGGCGCACAGAACCCCGCCGTCGCGACAGCGAGCGCAACGCACGCCACCACCGTACGCCGCTGCGCGCGCCACACGCCACACTCTGTTCGCATCATCGCCCCAAACATTTCGACCTTTCGTCGTGCCTCTCTGTGCATTACGCATTCCGGTAACGAATTGCGACATTCGTCCGTCTGCGCACACGCATATAGCTTTGCAACGTCAACGGCCGTCGCGTGGTCGTTTCGTGCATATTATTGCAATAGTCGACTTTACGCAATATTTTCACGTATTAGCCGTCCAGCTGTCGTTTGCGTGCAATTTCACGCCAAAGTTGTAACGCGTGAACCTGTATGCAACCTCGTGTTGCGAACTCCGGTACAGTGGCGTCTCCCACTCTTGAGTCGCTCGTCGCGCTTTCGCCCTTCGCCGTGAAACTGATCACTTGGAACATCCAATGGGGCCTCGGCGTCGACGGCCGCGTTGACCTGCGCCGCATCGTGAACACGGCGCGCGAGATGGCGGATTTTGATGTGTTGTGCCTGCAAGAAGTCACGAGCAATTACCCCGCGCTCACTGGCAACAGTGGCGACGATCAGTTCACGACGCTCGCCGCATTGCTGCCCGAGTATCAGGCGATCAGCGGCGTCGCCGTCGACCGCTTCACGCCCGCGCGTGGCCGCCAGCAATTCGGCAACATGATCTTCACGCGGCTTCCCGTCTTGCAAGTGCTGCGCCATCAATTGCCGTGGCCTGCGGAACCCACCTTACCGACGATGCCGCGCCTCGCGCTTGAAGTTGTGCTCGAAGCGCCGGGCGGCGCGCTGCGTGTCACGACGACGCATCTTGAGTTTTATTCGGCGCTGCAACGCA
>JAKPSO010000236.1 GCA_029571495.1 Pseudomonadota bacterium | reverse complement strand
CAAGCGAACAGCTCGAGAATTTGGCGGTTTGGCTTGCGCAAAAGCTGTGCGAAGCGCTAAACGCCTCGATTTCCGCATGCGTCTCGTTGGATGTGTTGTTTTCGAGCATCTTAGCCGTCGAAAAGGTCGGCGATTTTGAAGGCTTAAATCCGAATATGACGTAGTCGAACATCGTCCATGTTGGAATGGGCTGCACGACCGGATTGACGCGACAAGTTCTCAGTCGCTTGATCATTGGCACATAGTCTTAAATCCGAATACCACTCACAGTTGCTCTTTTGCCCGTCAGTTGTGCCCAAGCCTTAAATCCGAATTCTTTCGTCAGCTGTAATAAGTGTCCAAGGCTTAAATGCGAATCGATCGATTCAGAGGCCAAAACCAAGCCTTAAATCCGAATAATGGGTCAGTACTGGGTTCGCCGGATTATCCTCAACAGGCTACTGCGATTCCTTTTTTCGACAGCTATCGCAACACGGAAACGGCCCTGAGCGGGCCGTAACACGGGGCTCTGGGGCTGTCTTGAGGATGGTTCCGAGTAGTGTGCCCTTCCGAACGCCTACATCATTCAACCGCGGGTTTACGTCTCTAATTGTGGGTCTAGACACGGATTTAAGCCTATATTCGCTACCCGCAGAATTGTTCGTGACCGTCGGACGCGGTTATTGTCATAAGTGACCGCTTACTCCTGAGTCTCCGCCGATAATAATGTTTGTGCGATCGCTTCATGGACTTTGGTTTGCATCTCGTCAGTTAAGCCTTCCATCTCCAGTAGCAACCTGCCGTTCGGGAACAACTTGAGTGCTCCGGCAGGTTTGCCGCAGATCAGTAGTTTCGTTGTGCTTTTTGGGTTTTCCCGCGTTCTACGTTCGCCTTCAGGACCAACAGGTCGCACTCTGAGCGCTTCGAGCGAACGGACAGTTACTGCTCCAGTGTCGTCGCTGAGAAGCAAGTTGGCTTGTTCAATCGCGAGATCAACACCTTTGTCGCGCGCTAGCAACCGTAATTCGTTCGCAATGCGGTAAGGGAATCTGGTCGGGTCCGCACGCATGGTGTCCAACAGCCCTTCGGGTAGCTCAACAAGGGCGACCACGCGACTGACTGTGGACTGACTGATACCGAGTTCCTCCGCAAGTTCGCGCTGACCGGGCACAATACCGTTTTCAATCAGCGCGTGCCAAGAAAACGCATTATCAAGGTCAGTCTGCTCAGCTCGCGTCTCGTTGAGAGACTTTGACAACAGGTAGAGCTGCAGCGGAGTGAGGTTGGGATCAAGAACGGCGATTTCGATTGTCGGTGTGTTGTTCCGGTGAAGGGCACGCCGGCGCCGCTCACCATCGACGATAAGCCATTCCCCCGGGTTTTCCGGATCCGCAATTGCCTTTACAGCATCCATTTGGCCTTCACTCGCCAGCTTTGCGGCAAACTCCTTTTCCGACTCGAGTGGGTAAAACTTTCGTGCATTTAGGGGATGCGGACGTGTTGTCGAAAGCGGCACAGTGAGGCGAGCGCGCTCGGTTGCAGTTTCACCCGGTACCGAATGTTGTGGTCCAGGATTCATAATTGCATCGGCGCGTGCGATGCGCGCCTCAACCGAGGGGGCTCCTGACGGTGCGGTCGTAGCCTGTGCCGCAGCACGCCGTAGCGCACTGCTGACACCATTTGTTGATTTGGTGGCCATGATCGTCTCCTACTTAAGTATCTTGAGAATTTCGACGGCTAGCGCGTCAACCTCTTCTGCTGCCTGCGCCCCCCGCGTCCCCATGGCATGGACACTGTCGCCGTAGGCGAACGAATTTGGAAAGGCAACACGCTGAGACAGCTGGGCCACCAAAAGTGGCACATCAGGAACGAGCTCTGCGAGGTCGTTACGCATCGCTTTTGCTAATGAGGTTCCGCCACGAATGTTTGACGCAACAAAACGCATTTGCAGTGTTGGGTTGCCTTTGGTGGCGATCTGGCGAGCAGCGTCAACGAACGCCACGCTTGATAGTAGGTCTCCCGGGTCCGGCCGCACTGGCACAAGGGCGAGGTCTGCGATTGTGAGAACTGACCTCCAAGCATCCGATTCTGCGTTTGGTGGGCAGTCGACGATGATGTAGGCGTAGTTCCTTACGAATTTGGCTACTTCTTGGTGAAGTTTGCCGCGAGCTGAAGCCAGTGAAACTGCGGCAATCTGAGATGGATGGCCTTCAGGTGCGGCTTGTATCCATTGGGTCGCGGTTCCTTGAGGATCGGCGTCGACGAG
>JAKPSO010000232.1 GCA_029571495.1 Pseudomonadota bacterium | reverse complement strand
CTTTGGCAATGCGGCGACGAGCGCCATGTCTATTTCAAGACCGCCTGAACTGGAAGCGGGCGCTGCGGGACGCGTAGGCGCGCGCAGAGAGTCTGCCTTGGTGTTCGTCGCTGGCGAGTTCGACTTGGCGCGCGCTGGCGTGGCAGGCATCGCCTCTAAGGCGTCAATGAGCTCGGTCAACTTGGGCGTCGCAGCCGTCTCGACCGCAGCCGACGGCGCGGCCGTGTTTACCCGCTCGCCGCCGGGAGCGGGCAACACGTAAGGTTCGATGGCTTTCGGTTGTACAAAGGTCGAAGCGTCGTCTAGCTCGGCGAAATACATCAATCGCTCGCGCCCAACACCGATCTGATCTCCGTGCCGAAGCACATGCACCTGCACGCGTTTACCGTTGACGCGCGTACCGTTGGTGCTTCCCAAATCCTCAATCGTCGTTGCATCTTTCGAGATGCGGATCAACGCGTGAGAGCTACTGATACCGGGGTGCTTGATCCGAACTTCACACCCATTGCCGCGACCAATAACGTTTTGCTCTGCCTTGAGCGGGAACTCGACAATGGAGTTGTCTGGCTGAAGCCAAAAGAGTTTGCCGAAAGTCATCTAGGCGTCCGGAGATTTCTTTAGGAACTTCTTCCACCATTGATCGGCGGAAGACGCGGCACCGACTTTCACGATGATGACTGAAATGTTGTCACGGCCACCGTTAGCGTTGGCCGCAGCGATTAAGCGCGAAGTTTGGTCAGTCGGTGAAAGCTCGGCTTTTAGCGCCGCTTCAATGTCTTCATGCGTCACGAGGTCGGACAGACCGTCGGAGCACAGCAGGTACATGTCACCCGGCCGCGTTCGGAACTCTTGCACATCCGCCTCGGCGATGGCGTCGATGCCTAACGCCCGAGTGATAAGGTTCTTTTGCGGTGAATTTCGCGCTGCCTCTTCAGTGATCACACCCTTCTCAAGCTGATCCTGAACATACGAATGATCACGCGTCAATTGTTCCAGCTTAGCGTCGCGCAGACGATAGCAGCGCGAATCCCCTACGTGCGCGATACCGACGCGACCGTCGTAGAACCGCGCGGCGACGATGGTCGTGCCCATGCCATTGAGTTCTTCGCGACCCCGCGCGACGCTGCAAATTCGATTGTTGGCCTTTTCGATCGCGCTTCGCAGTTGCCTCATCGCAACAGCGATTCCGGTGTCGGGATCGACACGACCCAGGTCCACATCGCTGAGGGTCAGATCGGCGGATTCCTCGCGCACCACGTCCACGGCGAGCTGGCTCGCGACCTCGCCCGCTTGGTAGCCACCCATGCCATCCGCAAGAACAACCAGTTTGCGTTGTTCATCAACGAGGATCGCGTCTTCGTTATGGGCACGAGTTCTGCCCACATCGCTGCCGCCCGCGAATATCCACGCGCCAATGACAGAGGCGTTCGTGGGGCGAACCGGGGCGTTCTTCGACGATGACATCTGCATAATGTACTAGATGTAGGGCTACCGATGTTTGCCCAGTATCACGCTGCAGCATCAACGAGCACTGGGCTTAGTACACGCACGATTTCAGCGGGATCCATACCTACCAAGAAACCGCGCTTGCCACCGTTGATGTAGATGCGCGGTAGGGCGGCAATCGAACGCTCAAGATAAATTGGAATCGGCTTTCGCGTACCGAATGGCGAGGTGCCGCCGACCATGTATCCCGTGTGGCGATTGGCTGTATCAGGTGAACAAGGCGTGATTGTTTTGCGTCCGATTGCGCGCGCAAGATTCTTCGTCGAGACTTCACGGTCGCCGTGTTGCAAACAGATCAGCGGTTGCTTCTTCTCATCTTCCAAAACGATAGTCTTGACCACCGCATGCTCGTCAACGCCCAATGCTGCGGCGGAGGTTGCCGTGCCGCCGTGCTCTACATACTCGTACAGATGCGGCGTAAAGGCGACCTTCTCGGCGCGTAGGACACGGATGGCTTGAGTGATCGGATATTCGTCGGGTTTTGACATAGCGGGTCGCGCGCTATTCACCGCGCGGATGGTGTTGCTGATGCACGCGTTTGAGTCGCTCGCGAGCTACGTGAGTGTAAATTTGCGTGGTCGTGATGTCACTATGTCCTAGAAGCATCTGCACGACACGTAGATCCGCGCCGTGATTAAGCAAATGTGTGGCGAACGCGTGTCGCAGTGTGTGCGGCGAAAGAGCGTCGGGATTGATGCCCGCGACCAATGCGTGCCGCTTGATGAGGTGCCAAAAGGTTTGTCGCGTCATCGGTTCGCCGCGCGAGGTAAGAAAGACGTGATCATTGCGTCGAGGTGGTGGTAGCCAATCGGTTCTTGCGCCAGCGATGTGACGCTTTATCCAGCTGACCGCCACTTCGCCCAAGGGAACGAGCCGTTCTTTCGAGCCCTTGCCCATCACCTTGACGACACCTTGCTCTAGGTTGACTTGCAGGAGCTTTAGGCTAACAAGTTCGCTCACACGCAAGCCCGTCGCGTAGAGCGTTTCGAGCATCGCCCGATCTCGCTCGCCTAATGCGGTGGTGGTGTCGGGGGCTTCGAGCAGCGCTTCGACCTGCGCTTCGGACAAGTTTTTCGGCAGGTACCGCGTGGCGCGCGGCGCGTCGACGGATTCGCATGGATTGCTCGAAATCGAACCTGTTTCAACTTGCCAACGGTAGAAGCGCTTCAACGTAGAGAGACGCCGATTGACCGAGCTCGCGCGAGCTTTTTCGGCGAACTGTGCAGACAAATAGCGTTCGATGTCACTACGGGAAGCAGCCAACACCGCGGCATGGTTGGCCGTGCTCCACGCACCAAAGCGCTTCATGTCTTGGCGATAGCTCGAAATCGTCGCCGGCGACAAGCCATCGGCGAGCCACAGGTGATCGCAAAAGCGATCAAGCAGTGCCTCAAAGTCTGGCACTGATGCGCTCATGTTTTCACTCGCGAATGCTGCGCGTGCAGCTCAACACCTAACGTGAGCGCGTCATACACGGGCAAACGCGTGGCCTCTGCCACAGCGTGCGAGTACGGCGGCATATTCGCGCACTCGAACAACCAACCGCCGATTTCCGGGTGTTTTGAGCGAGATGCGAGCGCAAGTGCCACCCATTCTCGCGACGCGACATGCACGTCGAGTTCCGGAGCGCCGTCGAGTATCGCGCGTACGAAATGAGCGTCCGGCGGAAGGCCGAAGACAAGCGCACTGGACTCAATACCGGCGCTAGCGAGCACCGCGGGATCGAGAGATTCCGGTGCTATGGTCATGATCGCCATCCGCTTACCTGGTTGCAATTGACGTGTGAGGCGCGCGTACTGCGTCAACGTTGAAGTGAGAATCGGCACGGGCAGCGCAGCGGCCAGCGCGATCTGATGGCGCACGAGAAATCCGCAGGTTGTGGTGATCGCGCAGACGCCTTTCTGCGCCAGCCGCAGGCCCGCCGCAACGAATGCACCCACGTCGGTGCCCCGCCCTTCGACGATCGGTCGCGCATGCGCGCCGTCTACGCGCTCAATACGAACTGGGAACGGCCACGAGGCAGGATTTCCGGCGTCGCCCGCGGGCCGCGAAAAGTGCGTGTCGAGCATCAATATGCCCAGCGGCGATTCAGTGCTGATTGAGTTATTGGTTGCTTCCACTATAGTGCGACATTATCAGCCGTTGAGTTCGCAACCGTCATGCCACGCACCGCAAAAAAGCCACACGCCCCCGCCCCTACAGTGCCAACTGCACCATTTTCGGCTAGTGCCATTGTTTCGAGCGCGCACTTGGCAAAGGGCGCACGCCCGGAGCTTTCGCAGTTTGAATACGGTCTCATCATCGCCGAGCACGCCTTCAATCGTTGGGTCGTACGTTGCATGGCTGCGGCGGGCATGAAAGACATGACGCCCATGGAAGTGCTTGTCGTACACCATGTCGTGCATCGTGAACGGCCGAAAAAGCTCGCAGATATTTGCTTTGTGCTCAACGTCGAAGACACGCATGTCGTGACCTATGCGCTGAAAAAACTTGTCGCGATGGGGCTCATCGAGAGCTCGCGTTCCGGCAAAGAATCGGTGTACCAAGCGACCGCCGCGGGCGTGGAGTTGTGCGAGCGATACCGCGTGGTGCGCGAACAGTGCCTGACCGACGGTCTTGTGCGTGAGGGCATCAGCGGGCAGTCGTTGTCGGAAACGGCATCGTTCTTGCGGCTGCTGTCAGGGTTGTACGACCAAGCGTCGCGCGCTGCCGCTTCTATGTAGATAATTTGTTGACAAATTATCAAAGAAACGTATTATTCGCCACAGTCGCGAATTCAAAGTTCGTGGTTATGGTTCGCAATTAGGTGTTTCCAGTGCCTCAAAGGCAGGGCGAGCGCGCGACAATCGACGTTCACGCGACCGCCCGAGTCTCGTCACGTGTGCGCCGAGGCAGGATCGCAGAATTTTCCAATCAGTTCTTATCAACATTTCGGAGTACGACATGAAACATGGTTTTCGATTGCTTGCGGTTGCTGCCGCGCTGATGGCCGGAACA
>JAKPSO010000225.1 GCA_029571495.1 Pseudomonadota bacterium | reverse complement strand
ATCGTTACATTGCGGTAGCGGCAACTAGCAAGCATGTCGCGTTTTCGTTTGTCGCCGCCGCGATTCTTCCTGATAAACAGCTAATCGTGACCACCCGCGCCGACGACACCGCGTTCGGCATTCTGCATTCGCGGTTTCACGAGTTATGGGCGCTGCGCTTGGGTACGTCGCTCGAAGATCGCCCACGCTACACGCCGACAACGTGCTTCGAAACCTTCCCCTTCCCCGCCGGGCTGACGCCGCTCGACACGAAAGATCAGCAGACGGAAACGTTGGCGGACGGGGCGGTGATTCCGGCGGGTTTGACCCCCTCTCCCCTTGAGGGCGAGGGTGGGGGTGAGGGGTTAGGCAACACGGGGAGAAACGTTGATGTTTCAGGCCACGTTCCCCCTCTCCCTAGCCCTCTCCCTCCGGGGGAGAGGGGACGCTTGCGTGACCACGCCATCAGCATCGCCCGTGCAGCCAAGCGCTTGAACGATTTGCGGGAGCGTTGGCTGAATCCACCGGAGTGGACGGAGCGCGTGCCCGAGGTGATTCCGTTAGGGATGGAGACGAGCCCGTACCCCGACCGCGTCTTGCCGCGCGCGAACTTGAGCGCGGCCGACGCTGCGGAACTCAAGAAGCGCACGCTCACCAACCTATACAACCAACGCCCGGCGTGGCTCGCCGATGCGCACGCTGCGCTCGACGCCGCCGTGGCCGCAGCCTACGGATGGACGGACTACACGGCCGCGATGACCGACAACGAAATCCTCGCGCGCTTGATCGCGCTCAACCACGAGCGCGTAGCGAAGCAATCGTAGGTTGCGGTCAACGGCTTTTTGCTTAAAACGACAGCTGGACGGGCGTTTACGGCTTATTTTCTATATTGTCGATATTTCAAAGAAAGCCGCTAAACCGACCGCCAGACGGCCGTTAGCGCTAAATAGCTGTACCCGCACCGTCCGAGTGGGCAACGCGCGCCTCTGGCCCGTTACTTGTTGGCCACCAACAACGACGTTCCCGTCATCTCCGCTGGTTTCGCAACCCCCATCATCGCGAGGAGCGTTGGCGCAACGTCGCGCAACGCGCCGCCGCTTCGCACGGTGACCGCATCGCTGCCGACGTAAACCAGCGGCACTTTGTCCGTGGTGTGCTGCGTATGCGCCTGGTTGGCTTCGGGATCGAACATTTGCTCGCAGTTGCCGTGGTCTGCGGTGATGAGCACCTGTGCGCCCACTGCCCGCGCGGCAGCGATGACGTGCGCGAGCGCGACGTCTAGCGCTTCAACGGCGCTGATCGCGGCGGAGAGAATGCCGGTGTGGCCGACCATGTCGCCGTTGGCGTAGTTGCAGATGATTGCGTCGTATTTTTTGCTTTCGATGGCCGCGACCAGTTGGCGCGTGACTTCGGGCGCGCTCATTTCGGGTTGCAGGTCGTAGGTTTCGACTTTGGGCGACGGAATAAGCGCGCGGTCTTCGCCCGCGTAAGGCTGTTCGCGCCCGCCCGAGAAGAAGTACGTGACATGCGCGTATTTCTCGGTTTCTGCGATGCGCAGTTGCTTGAGCCCGTTCGCGGCGAGCACTTCGCCGAGGCCGTTGACAATTGCGTCGTTGCGAAAGGCGGTCGAAAGGTGCGCGTAGGCGTCGCCGTAGTACGACAAGCAGACGAAATCCGCGACCTTGGGCATGCGTCGCTCGAAGCCAGTGAACGAGGCGTCGGTCAACGCGGTGGTGATTTCGCGCGCGCGGTCAGCGCGGAAGTTCATGAACACGATGACGTCGCCGTCTTTGATCGGCGCGCCGTGGCTGATGACGGTGGGTTGCACGAATTCGTCGTTTTCGTTACGGGCGTACGCCGCTTCTAGCGCCGCCATGGCCGTCGGCGCGTGGTGCGCGGAGGTCGCTTCGACCATCGCGTGGTACGCGGGCTCAATGCGTTCCCAGCGCTTGTCGCGGTCCATCGCGTAGAAGCGACCGCTCACACTGGCGATACGAGCACCGGTTTCATGGCACACGGCCTCCATGGCCTCAATCGATGCGGCAGCGCTTCGCGGCGGCACGTCGCGGCCATCAAGAAAGGCGTGAACGGCGATTGCGTGAACGTTCTTCGCCGCTGCAAGCCGCACCATCGCGTGGATATGCGCCTCGTGCGAATGCACGCCGCCGGGCGACAGCAGCCCAAGCACATGCAACTTGCCGCCGGCCTTCACTGCGGCATCGCATGCGGCTACGAGCGCGGGCGTCGTTTGAAATTCGCCGGTTTCGATCGCGTGGTCGACGCGCGTCAAGTCTTGATACACCACGCGACCCGCACCCAAATTGAGGTGCCCGACCTCGGAATTGCCAAATTGCCCCTTCGGCAGACCGACGAATTGCTCGGAGGCATCAATCAAGCCGTGCGGGCAATCGCGCCACAGGGCATCCCACACGGGTTTGCGCGCTTGCGAGATCGCGTTGTCG
>JAKPSO010000221.1 GCA_029571495.1 Pseudomonadota bacterium | reverse complement strand
TTTTGGCATTGCTGTACAGACCGGACACATGGTGGACAGGTGTGCGGGGACATAGTGGACGGGTTTCATTGTGATTGTGCCGTATCGCGCAGATCAATGCGCAGGCATCGATGATGCGCAAAGAACACGTCGAACACCCCGTCGGTTTCGGGACACACTCTTATTGCCACGTCGTAATTCATCAGCGCGCTGGATACTTTGTACTTGCGCCCACGAAAACGTAACTCTCCGGCCCAGCCTACGCGATGTATTGCATCGTTGGGGCCGTACTCAATGGGGGCCAGCTTCGCGGGCAGACTGCGCGGACTGGGCTGGTAGCGCGTCATCGGCGTGGCCATCTGTAGCGCCTCGTGCGGTCGCTGGTGGTTGTAGATCTCTCGCCAGCAATCAAGCTTGACCTGAAGCGCAGCAAAACTGTCGAAGCCTCCCCTGTTGAGCACTTCGGCTTTGAGCGTGCGATGAAAGCGTTCATCCTTGCCGTTGGTTTGCGGGTGATACGGTCTGCTGTGTGTCACCCGAATCCCAAGGCGCACCAGCCAGACGCCAAGCTCAGTGATCTGACCGGGTTGTTTGGGTGAACCCCACGGCGTACCGTTGTCGAAATTCATCTGTAGCGGCAAACCGTAACGGGCAAACACCCGGCGCATCTTCTCTTGCACCGTGGCCGTGGTGATCTCGCTACAAGCTTCAAGCGCGAGATTGAAGCGGGAATGATCATCGAGCAACGTCAAGGGCGAGCAGCGCTGTTGTGCCAGATTGAAGTAGCCTTTGAAGTCCCCCTGCCACAGTGCGTTGGGAGAATCGCGTTCGAAGCGTGTCCAGGGCGCGCTCAGCTCACGAGCCTGATCCGTAATCAGGCCGTGGCGATTGAGAATGGAGTTGACCGTGCTGGGAGCGAGAACGGTTTGGCCCAAGTCCTTGAGTCGTCGGCTGATCTTGCGACCTCCCCAAGCTGGGTGCACGCCACGAAGCTCAACCACGGTTTGCTCTAGCGTGGCCTGCGTTCGTGCCGGGCTTGTCAGCGGCCTTCGCGACTGATCCGCTAACCCCTCACGCCCGAGCGCCGTGTAGCGTTCAAGCCAGGTGTAGCCGGTCTGCGGGCTAATCCCAAAACGTCGACACAGCTCGCGTCGATTGGCTTCTGCTCGACTCGCCAATACGACAAACTCTTCTCGAATACTCATGATGTCTTGCGGCTTCCAGGGCATAGAACCTCCAACCAATCGGCCAGAGATTGTGTCCACTATGTCCCCGCACACCTGTCCACCATGTGTCCGGTCTGTACACATTGCCCAAAAGTAACCAAAAGGCTAGCCCCGAACCCCGCTTCATCCTCCGGTGCTCACAACGGGCGGAACCCGCACAAATCGCCCGAAAGTTACGCTAACGCGCAACCAGTGGGCTCATGGTGCGGGTCTACGACCGCCCGTTGCTCCGCTCCTCGGCGCGGGGTGACGGGGCGTTAATTCCATTGAATGCTGGTGTGGAATTCATACCTCGTCGGGCGAGAAGCCTTCGGACGAACTTAATTCCGCTTAGGCTCAAGAAATTGCTCTCGCGCAAACAACTGCGGCGGCAAAACGAATTTTTCAAGGTCATTGATCTTGTGCAGCACCTTGAGGGCCGAGCCATCTACGGTCTGAACCGTCTCGCGGATTGCGTAGTATGAGTCAATGATGTTGCGGCGATTACGCTTGGCGACCGCTGCCATTAGCGCCTCAAACTGACCGGAAAGCTCGTCAAAAATAAACAAGGACAGCTGTTTTCCCGCGCGAGACGCACGATTCAGATAATTGGCGTACAGGACTAGCAGTGAAACGATCACATCATCGTTCGAGTTGAATTCGGGTTTTTCTTGAATAAGGCGAGACAGAAACGTCGTGTAGAAGGGAAGCGATAGCTCGGCATCACACAAACGAGTCATGACTAGTTCGACTAGGTAGCTGCTCGGATTTGTGGAGATCGCGGTCGCAATCGCTAGCTCGTTGGGCAACTGCGCGATCACAGCAAAATCGCTCAACAGAGACGGAAGGCCCTTAATGTACTCAGCGCTTAAGTATTCTTGAAGCGACCGGTGCGCGAACTCATATGATCGGTAGCCAGCTTGAACAAAAAGTCCAGTGTGTCCTTCAAGCTCAGCCAACACTTTTCGGGACTCCGATTGTCGAAGGTCGAAATCTTGGCAAAGCCTTTTGTACACAATTTCCAGCGCATCCGACTTGAAGACAGTCCCCTTACTAAAGACCGTCAGTTCAAACGCTAGGCGGCAGAGAAAATCGAATTTTCGATCCGAGGAGAACCCGGAGTAACGCGACGTTCGTAAGACCGACCGTTGTTCATCCCATTCCTCAATGAGTAGACTGACGACCTTTCTATAGACAGTTTTTGGCTTTTCAGGGATGCGACCAAGTCGTTCAAAAATGGCGCACAAGTGAGCTAGGGTAAGGGGTTTGATTGTTGTGTCAGCGAACGGCGAATGACGGACTTCGCGTACAAATTTGGCCGCGCTCGCATCGTCGGCTAGCCACTTGTATGCAAACTCCTCGACTTGCTCCGTAGACAAAGAACAAAGCTCGTAGCAGGCAGCATTTTCAATCTGATAAGGAAACTCCCCTGTGCGCGATGTCATGACAATACGTGCGCCGCCAAGCTGACGCATTAAAGCTCGAACCTCCTGCAACGCAAAATCGCGCCGCTCACGCGTTGCGATTTCATCAAATCCGTCAAGCACGATAGTAGGCCGAAGTTCCTCCAAAAAAAGCAGTACTGCAGACTCTGCGAGGCCAGCATTTTCGTCTCTTACATCTTCCGATGCGGTCCCGCGGTGAGTCTTAAAAACGAGCCCCAATTGTTTGGCGAGCGCTGGGAAGATGACGCCAGAAGAGAGAACATCATTGGACGTTTTCCCCAGGGACTGATTCAGATCTCGAAGTCTCACAACCAAGGGGAAGGTTTGAACATCGCGCATGAAACATTCATCATGTAGAAGCCTGTGACAGATGTATTTCATTGACGTCGACTTGCCCGCGCCGGGTTGCCCGAGGATCACCATGTGTCCAACGCCTTCAGTGAAGACGTCATCCAAGCGACGCGATTCGATGTTCTCTTCCGCCTCCAGCCGCGTTGCGCGCGGCAACACGTAAACTCCAAGTTCAACATAGACATTGGCCGTCTTGCGGCTTCCCTTCAGGTCTGCAAAGGTAATTTCCTCCGACCAACGCTGGACCCCCTGCTGCAGGAGTGCGAATGCTGCATCCAAGTCCGATCTCGTGCACGTTAGTTCGACCTTTCGGCCAGCAAGAAATCCTTTAGCTTTATCGAACGCAAGATCAAGTACCTTCTTTGCTACCCATGCTTCCAACATTGGTGTCCCCTGTCTTTACGAATTGACAGTCTATCGGACGTCGTTGGAGTCGCAATGGGGAGGCGAGTACCATTTCCCGTTCTCGCCCCGTCACTCCGCGCCGAGGAGCGGAGCAACGGGCGGTCGTAGACCCGCACCATGAGCCCATTGGTTGCGCGTTAGCGCAACTTTCGGGCGATTTGTGCGGGTCCCGCCCGATGCGAGCACCGCAAGGCAAAAGCGGGGGCCGGGGCTAGCCTTTTTGGTTACTTTTTGGGCAATGCCAAAAAGTAACTCGCCAACGGGCGAAACGAAGCCGTGGCACACCACCCACTTCATGATTCACCCTCGCGCAGGAATCACCAACCCTTTCACCACCGCTGGCCGCGCAACGAACGCTGCAAGCACGCGCTGCACGTTCGGAAAATCATTGATGCCGACCAGACCGCCCGCCTCGTAAAAACCGATGAGATTGCGCACCCACGGGAAGACGGCGATGTCAGTGACGGTGTAGTCGTCGCCCATGATCCATGCGCGATTTTCTAGGCGCTGATTCAACACGCCGAGTAGGCGTTTTGATTCGTTGACGTAGCGGTCGCGTGGGCGTTTGTCTTCGTAGTCTTTGCCTGCGAATTT
>JAKPSO010000220.1 GCA_029571495.1 Pseudomonadota bacterium | reverse complement strand
CGAGCGAAACCTTCGCGCCGAGCAGCAACGCATCCAGCGCACGGCGATCAATCGTGCGCGCATTGCGCTCGATCACTGCGTCGGCGACGATGTACTGCCGCGCGAGATCGGCAAGAGCCTTCTCCGACAACGGCGCAGCATCGGCCGCGGGCTTGAATTCCGCGCCTTTAAGCGAGATCTTCAACAGGAATTGCTTCAGTTCAAGATCGTCTTTGAGGTACTGTTCCTCTTTGCCTACTTTCGCTTTGTAGAGCGGTGGCTGCGCGATGTAGATGTGACCACGCTCAACCAAGTCCGTCATCTGACGGTAGAAGAACGTCAACAGCAATGTGCGAATGTGCGCACCGTCAACGTCGGCATCGGTCATGATGATGATGCGGTGGTAGCGCAGCTTCTCAACGTTGTAATCGTCTTTACCGAAACCGGTGCCCATCGCAGTGATGAGCGTCACAATTTGCTCGCTCGAAATCACCTTATCGAAGCGCGCTTTCTCGACGTTCAACACTTTGCCGCGCAACGGCAGAATCGCTTGGAACTTACGGTCGCGGCCTTGCTTGGCCGTGCCGCCTGCGGAGTCACCCTCCACCAGATACAGCTCGCATTGCGCCGGATCTTTTTCTTGGCAATCCGCGAGCTTGCCTGGCAAGCCCATTGAGTCGAGCACGCCTTTACGACGCGTCATTTCGCGCGCCTTACGTGCGGCCTCGCGGGCGCGTGCCGCGTCAACAATCTTGCCGCAAATGATCTTCGCGTCGCTCGGATATTCCAACAAAAAGTCTGCGAGCTTTTCAGCAACGATTTCTTCAACCACCGGACGCGCTTCGCTCGAAACGAGTTTGTCTTTGGTCTGCGAGCTGAACTTCGGATCAGGCAATTTCACCGACAAAATGCACGTCAAGCCTTCGCGCGAATCGTCGCCCGCGACTTCAACTTTCGCTTTCTTGTCGAGCTCGTTGGAGGTGATGTACTTGGTAATCGTGCGCGTCATCGCGGCGCGCAGGCCGGTCATGTGTGTACCGCCGTCGCGCTGCGGAATGTTGTTGGTGAAACACTGCACGTTTTCGCCGTAGCTGTCGTTCCACTGCATCGCGACTTCAACGGTGATGCCTGCCTTTTCGCCGCTCGCGAAGAACACGTTTTTGTGAATCGTCGACTTCGATTTGTTGATGTACTCAACGAAGCCTTTGATACCGCCGGAATACGCGAAGTTTTCGCTTTTGCCGGTGCGCTGATCGATCAACTCGATCTTCACGCCGCGATTCAAAAACGAAAGTTCTCGAATTCGCTTGGCCAGAATTTCGAAGTGATATTCAACGTGAACAAACGTTTCAACCGACGCCAAAAAGTGCACCTCGGTACCGCGACGGTTACGCGTTTCGCCCGTGATTTTGAGCGGTGAGACGGGTTCGCCACGACGAAACTCCATCTCATGCACTTTGCCTTCGCGCCAAATTTTGAGCTTGAGCCAATCGGAGAGCGCGTTCACCACCGACACGCCAACTCCGTGCAAACCGCCGGAGACTTTGTACGAGTTCTGATCGAACTTACCGCCCGCATGCAGCTCGGTCATCACGATCTCTGCCGCCGAGCGCTTGAGCTCGTCGTCTTGCTTGATCTGCGTCGGGATGCCGCGACCGTTGTCGGTCACTGAAATCGAGTTGTCGGTGTGGATGATGACTTTGATGTCGTCGCAGTGACCGGCGAGCGATTCGTCGATCGCGTTGTCGAGCACCTCGAACACCATGTGATGCAAACCGGAACCATCGCTGGTGTCGCCGATGTACATGCCTGGACGCTTGCGGACTGCGTCGAGGCCTTTCAGGATGCGGATCGAGTCTTCGTTGTATTCAGCTTGAGCAGCGGGCTTTTTATCGGTATCGGACATGAATGCTTTTACTTATCTCTGTTTCACGTTGTCACAGCGATGGATCACTGCGGCAAACGTGTGTGAAGGGCGGGTCGCGGCAAGCCGCTCCTACAAAATATTTCTGTTCGTCGTTCGCTAAATGCGCATCGGCATCACAACATATTTGAAGTCCGTGCGGCCGGGCACCGTGAACAGCGCGCTCGCGGCGGAGTCTTGCAGCGCGATAGTGATTTCGTTGCTCGACAACGTGGCTAATGCATCGAGCAGATAGTTAATGTTGAAACCGATGTCAATCGCGTTGCCTTCGTAGGCGACTTCGATTTCTTCCTCGGCTTCCTCTTGCTCGTTGTTGGTACACGCGATCTTCAGCGCGCCGGGCACGAGGCCCACACGCACGCCACGGAAACGCTCGTTCGACAAGATCGCAGCGCGCTGCAAGGTGTGCAACAGCAGCAAACGATCCACCGTGATGATCTTGGTGTGTGCAGACGGAATCACGCGGTTGTAATCCGGGAACTTGCCGTCGATCACTTTGCTCGTCAGTTCGATGTTGCCGAAGCTAAATCGCACTTGGTTCGCCAAGATGTCAATCGAAATAGGCTCGTCGGTATCGGCAAGCAGCTTCGAGAGCTCGATCACCGTTTTGCGCGGAACAATGATTTCTTGCTTCGAGAAATTGCCTTCGACAGGCATCACCGCGTAGCTCAAGCGATGACCGTCCGTGGCCACACACACGAGCTGATCTTTTTCGAGCACGAAGAGCATGCCGTTCAAATAAAAACGGATGTCTTGCTGCGCCATCGCGAATTCAACGAGGCGAAGCGTCGCCTTGAGGAGCTTTTGCGGCAGCGAGAAGCTCTGTAGCTGCTCTTGGCTCATGGTCAGGCGGGGGTAGTCAGCCGCGGGCAGCGTTTGCAGGCTGAAGCGGCTTTTCCCAGCCTTCACGGCCATCTTGCCATCCTTCGCGTCCAACGAAATCTCGCTCGCCTCG
>JAKPSO010000202.1 GCA_029571495.1 Pseudomonadota bacterium | reverse complement strand
CAGTGCCCGCCGTGTTGCAGGTGCCCGGCGTGCGGGTCATGCACCCCTCAAGTTCGAGCCAATCCTCGTCGGGCATGTTGCCCGCGCGGCGTTCGTTCCAGAACTTCATCGTGTGCGTGCCGGTGCCGACCTTTTGCCCCTTGAACGACGCATTCGACGACGCCCCAGCAGGAATAAATATCGCCGGGATGTTCGCGGAAAACGCGCCCATCAACAGCGCGGGCGGAGTCTTGTCACATCCGCCCATGAGGA
This sequence comes from Pseudomonadota bacterium, assembly GCA_029571495.1. Lineage (GTDB taxonomy): Bacteria > Pseudomonadota > Gammaproteobacteria > Burkholderiales > Casimicrobiaceae > Casimicrobium. The sequence goes on along the minus strand of JAKPSO010000202.1, from coordinate 1,626 downwards.
CCACGCCATCAATCGGGTGCGACCGAATCAGCTCTTCGGTTTCCATCGCCAGAAAGTTGCGGTAGAGCATCGTTGTCGGCTTTACCCACACTTCGCCGAGGCTCAGCGCGGGCAACTCAATCGGCCAACCGCCAGCGCGCAAGACGCCCTCGCGCACCTTCTGCGCCCGCTCGCGCAGATGCGAGTGGCACGTCGAAATGTCGCTCCACGTGTTGATGATGCCGATCACGGGGCGGCCCATGAAGTCCGAGCGGTTCCAGCCCACCTGCGCGAGGCGGGCACGGTGCGTGAAATTGCGCAGGGTATCGCCCGCAAACCAGCGCTGACTGCGTAGTTCTTCGATGCGTTTCTTGGCTGTGCTCACGCGCTCACGATCCTTCCCGTCCGCCTCTGTGGAATTGCGACAATAGCATAAGACGACCCCAAACATCTATATCATCTATATGACTTCAATTTCTGGCCGAAATACCGTCGAACGGCTGAACGCTGAACTGGCGCTGGACGCCCGCGCAACCCTCGGCGAGTGCGTGCGTTGGGACGAGCGCGAACGGCTCATTTACTGGGTCGATATTCCAGGCCAACGACTGCATCGTTACGACCCAGCGACCGGCCAGAACGACACGATGGAAATCGGCCAAGAGATCGGCTGTTTTGCGCTCGCCGATACAGGCGGCTTCATTACTGGCCTACGCTCCGGTTACGCACGAATCGACGCCTTCGGCGGCACCGTGCAACGCCTCACGAGCCCCGACTACGACCCCGCGTTCGTGCGCTTCAACGACGGTCGCTGCGACGGCGCTGGACGTTTCTGGGCGGGCACCATGTGGGAGCCGCGCGACCGTCCCGCCGCACACGTGTATTGCCTCGAAGCGGACGGTCGTTTCAGCACCAAAGCCAATCCGATCACGCTCGCCAACGGCATCACCTTCTCGCCGGACAACCGAACCTTCACCCTCGCCGACACACCGAACCACGTGCTGTGGACGTTCGACTACGACCTCGACACCGCCACGCCTAGCAACCACCGCGTGCTACGCACCTTCGACCCGCCGCAAGGCAGACCGGACGGTGCCTGCGTCGACGCCGAAGGCAACATCTATCTCGCGATCTTCGCGGGCGCTCGCGTCGAAAAAATCTCGCCGAAAGGCGAATTGCTGGCGGTCATCGACCTACCGATCCCGAACATCACCTGCTGCACGTTCGCGGGTGACGACCTACAAACGCTCTACATCACCACCGCCCGCGTCCGCATGAGCGACGAGCAATTGGCCACGCATCCGTATGCCGGCGGCCTATTCGCCGTCCGCCTCCCGAGCCACCACGCGCCGGGCGTGATCGAAGCGCGGTACGCTGGGTAGGCTTGCCAGTCGACAGCTTTTTGGCGCGAATGGCTGATTGGCTGTCGTTTGCGGTACTTTTTCAAACCTGTCGACTAAGCACAAAATGAAGCGCTGACGAGCGCCCCTCGGCCATCAACGGCACAAAGCCATAGGCACTTCAGTTTCGCGTGCGCTGCCCGGAAATTTCCCGAAGCACAAACTCATGCCAAGGCAACCCGTGAATGAGCGACGCAAACACAAGCGTCGGTAACGGTGGCCGCAATGTGGACGAATCTTCGGCGACCAG
>JAKPSO010000193.1 GCA_029571495.1 Pseudomonadota bacterium | reverse complement strand
GTCGTTCACGCCGTCGCCGAGGTAACCGACGACGTGCCCGCGGGCCTTCAGCGCCATCAGGATGCGATTTTTCTGCGCTGGGTTTGCGCGGCAAAAGAGATTCACGTTATCGACGCTCGCGCGCAGCGCATCATCGTTCATTGCTGCGATTTGCGATCCGGTGAGTACGCCGGTAATCGTGACGCCGATATGCGCGCACACGTAGCGCGTCACGCGCTCGTTGTCGCCGGTAACGATTTTGACCGCGACTCCATCGGCGGCCAGCGCCGCGAGGGCCGTGCCTGCGCTGGCTTTTGGTGGATCGAGAAACGCCGCGAAGCCTACAAACGTGAGCGCGACCTCATCTGCCACCAATACGTGCGCCTGATCAGCAGCGACGGACCGTTGCGCAATTGCAAGCACGCGAAATCCTTCCTCGCCGAGTCGGTCGTAGAGCGCCGTGATACGTGCATGCGCGGTCTTGTCCAAAGCGAGCGTGTCAGACTCCGACTCGTAGTTCGCGCAGAGCGGCAGGATGTCTTCTGGCGCGCCCTTGACCGCAAGAAATCGCTGGCCCGCTCGCTCAAGGAGCACCGACACCCGCCGTCGCTCGAAGTCGAACGGTACCTCGTCAATTTTTTTCCAACCGGCGACGCTCACTTCCCGGTGCTTCAAGATCGCGTCATCCAATGGGCTCTTCAAACCGCTCTCGAAATAGCTATTGAGATAGGCAACTTCGAGCACGCGCGCGCTGTCGCGTTCGGTCGCATCGACGTGGCGCTCTAGGCGAATCGTGTTTTCGGTGAGCGTGCCGGTTTTGTCTGTACACAGCACGTCCATCGAGCCTATGTCTTGGATCGCAGAGAGCCGCTTCACGATGACTTTCCGGTGCGCGAGACGTAGCGCGCCACGTGCGAGCGTCACCGACACCACCATCGGCAGCAGTTCTGGCGTGAGGCCAACGGCAAGCGCGATCGCAAACAAAAACGATTCCAGCAACGGCCGATGTAACGTCACGTTCGCGAGCAAAACGAACAGCACCAACACGATCGTGAGCCGCATGATCAGCAAGCCGAAGCGGCGCGTACCGATCTCGAATGCAGTGGGCGGCGGTGGCCGGTCTAGGCTCGTCGCGACTTGGCCAAGCGACGTCGCGGCGCCCGTGCGCATCACTTGCGCGCGCGCCGAACCGCTCACCACTGAGCTCCCCATGAAAATGGCTGCCGACGACTCCGACTGCCACGTGTCCACGGGTGCCGCAGCGTCGATGCGCTTTTCTACGGGATAGGACTCGCCGGTGAGCTGCGCTTGATTGACAAAGAAATCTTTGACCTCAATGAGCATCGAATCCGCCGGCACCAGATCGCCCGCGGAAAGCGCGACGACATCTCCAGGCACCACTTGCGCCACGGGAACCGCACGTAGCGCCCCGTCGCGCAGCACGCTCGCGGTGACCGCCACGCGCGCTGCTAGACGTTCTGCCGCTTGCCCCGCGCGATGTTCCTGAAAATAATCCAGCAGCACGCTCATCAGTACGATGAGCACGATGATGATCGATGACGTTGGGTCGCCGGTCGCAGCGGACACCGTACTCGCGAGCAACAAGATCAGCACCAACGGATTGCGAAATCGCGCCAAGATCTGCAACGCGACCGAGCGCTGTTTGCGCGCCTTGATCTGGTTCGGGCCGTACTGCCGCAGGCGCGCCTCGGCCTCCGTGGTGGAGAGTCCTTTCGCCTGAATCGAGATATTCACGTCGCGCCTTGATGAGTCGTCCGACGCATTGTCGTGCTTTAGCGCGCCCGGTTCCGTGCGCGCGGACACAGGGTTTGATCCGGCGCATGGGTCTAAGTGACTTTTCGCGTGAAACGATCAGCGGACGGTCATTGCAGGGCCATTTTTTGGAAACTCGACCATGCGACAAAATGAGACCGAACGGCCATCCAGCAGCCGTTAGTGCGCAAAAGCTGTAAGACCTACTGAGCCGGCGGCGATGCAAAGAGCTGCGACCGAAACTGTCGCGGCGACACACCCGTGACGCGCGTGAACACACGGCTGAAATACGCGGCGTCATTGAACCCGAGCGTGTCGGCGATGGTCGCGATTTGCAGCTGCGTGTACGCGAGGTTGCGGCGCGCCTCCCGCACGATGCGCTCGTCGATCAAGTAGGAGGCCGCGCGCCCAGTCGCAGCGCGCGTCACGCGGCTCAAATGCGTCGGGCTCACGGCGAGCGCGCGGGCGTAATCCGACACGCTCCAGTGGTTCAAAAACTGTGTTTCCAGCAAAGCCTCGAAGCGCCGCAGCAGGTTTGAATCAGGCAAGTCTGCCGTCACGATTTCAGCCGCCGCCGCTGCTGCTCGCGCGACGAGTCCCAAGAGCGTTGCCGCGAGCCCGCGTAGTACCAATGCTCGTGCCGTCGAGCGATCATTAAATTCCTCGGCGATGCGCGCCACTGCGTCGCGAATGGTCTCGTTGGCCGTGATCACGAACGACTGCGCGAGCGCGCGGCGTACATCGCCCGCCTGCGCCAAGATTTCGCCGAGCAATTCGTCGGCGAGCGTGGTGACCCAACCCTGCGTCCCGCGTTGAAACGAGAAGGCATGCACGTCTCCCGCCGCGATATTCACGAGCGAGAGCGGCGCAAGTGCGACGCGCTGACCCTCAAGCTGCACAGCTCCGCCGCCCGTCGTTAGTAACAGTAATTGATGCAACTGGCCGTGTCGATGCGGTGACAATTCCCAATCGTGCAATGCCGAACGCGCCGCGATCGTCTCGCAGTGCAATACATCCGGCAAATGCGCCGACTCGCCGAAAAGGCTGAAGGTTTGGATCGCGGTTGCGGCTTTGGCGCGGCTATGTGCGGATTCGCGGGGCATGTTCGAATCGTACAAGTATTTGGCGCATCCGGCCATAGCCAATCATTGGCCAACGCTTTACAGTTCGACCGTAGAAACGCGTTGGGGCCCGATTAGGCGCCGTTCGCCCTGAGCGTAGCGAAG
>JAKPSO010000162.1 GCA_029571495.1 Pseudomonadota bacterium | reverse complement strand
TTCGTTCCGCTCCTGAAGTCGGGTCTTCTCAATCCGTTCCTCCTCGCAGGCCAATCGCAAACACCAGAAGCCATGGCTGCGCTCGCGGCAGCATCGGCCACCGGCACGACGCTGTACGGCGGCAAGTACACGACGACGACTGGCGACCTGAACGCTTCCGGGCCGTTGTTCAAGCTGCCAGCCGGCGAAGTTATGGCCGCGGTCGGTTTGGACGTGCGCCAAGAAAAGTACGTGTTTAACGGCACGGAAACGTCGGCTGCCACGCAAGCGAATATTTTCAACGCACCGTTTGACTCGATCAACAACCTCAACGGCGTGAAGCGCGACGTTAAGGCGGTCTACACCGAAGTGCTCGTACCGATCACCAAGTATTTGGAAGTGACCGGCGCAGTTCGTTACGACGATTACAGCGGCTTCGGCAGCACAACGAACCCGAAGGTCACCTTCCGCTTCGTACCTAACGAACAAGTGCTCGTGCGTGGTTCATACAACACGGGCTTCCGCGTTCCAACGTTTAGCCAGCTCTTCTTCGGCATCACCGAGTCGCCGTACTCCGCGAAAGACTTGGCTGATCCATTGACTTGCAAATCGGGCATCGTCAGCGCTACCGTCCCTGGCTGCGAATCGATCACGCCGACGATCCTCACCGGCGGCAAACCAAACCTTGGCCCAGAGACCACCAAACAAGGTACCCTGGGCGTCGTGTTTGCACCGACACCGTGGTTGAGCGGTAACGTCGACTACTGGGAAATCCGTCGCAATGGCACCATCCTCGCGCTTCCGCTTAGCACGCTGTTGTCGAACTATGGCTTGTTCACGGAGAACTTCATTCGTGATGCTTCTGGCAAGCTCGTGTCCATCGACACACGTTGGGTGAACGCCGGTGAAACCATCACCAAAGGCATCGAAATTGGCGCCAAAGCCACGACGAATGCTTGGGGTGGCAAGGTCTCGGCGAACATTGACGGCACCTACATGATCGAGCGTAAATCGCGCGTAGTGGCAAGTGCACCGTTCGGCACCAATGAGGTCGGTCGCTTCAGCCGCAGCGGTGATATTCCGCTTCGTTGGAAGCACGTAGCTTCGTTGTCGTTCGAAAAAGGTCCTTGGACGGGCACGCTCACGCAAATCTTCTCGTTTGGTTATTACGATGCGGTGTTGCCTGGTGTGGCAAACGGCACCGTCGTCCCACCGAACTGGAGCGCGAAAACGCAGGATTACTCGCGCTTCAACGTAAGCGTGACGTACTCGGGAATCAAGAATCTTGGACTGACATTCGGTATCAAGAACATCTTTAACACCGATCCACCGTTCAGCGCCGCCTACGACGGCAACACGGGCGCCGGCAGCTCGTGGGAGCCGCGTGTCGCCGACCCACGTGGTCGTGCCTACACCGTACTCGCGACGTACTCGTTCAAGTAAGTTCAGGTACCTTTCGACAGAAGAAAACGGGTGCGATTTTCGCGCCCGTTTTCATTTTTGAGCCTTCGATGTCGAGCGGGTACGCAACAGCTTCACTCTCTTTCAAGCGACAACTTCGGCGCCGGAACGCGAGTGTGGATGCACTAACGACAAACGGGGTAACTAACACGCAAGCTTTTGGGTTCGGTGCCGCACCGAGTTTCGCTGGCAACTGGGGCTATGATGTTTAGGCAGAAGCAAGTGGGGGCAATCTGCCTCAAATCGACAGCTCTACCAACTCTAAATGCAAGGCTCCCCGAGTGATGAAATACGCCGCCGGATACGTGGGCACACTGGTCGTGCTGTTGGCCGTTGACTTGATTTGGCTTGGCGTTGTCGCGAAACCCCTTTACAGCAAAGGAATCGGTCACCTGATGGCGGAGCAGCCAAACCTGTGGGCGGCGGCCGCTTTCTACGTCATCTACCCAATCGGCTTGATCTACTTTTCGGTAGCGCCACCCAATCGTGCGCCATCGTGGAGTGACACGCTGCTCGCCGCGGCAATTTTCGGTTTCATCGCTTATGCCACGTACGACTTGAGCAATTTGGCGACCCTTAAAAATTGGCCAACTCATTTAGCGATCATCGATATCGTTTGGGGTGCGGTGTTAAGTACCCTCGCCGCAGCGGGTGGGAAGGCTGCGCTTGATTGGACGGCGACACAATCACTACGTTAAACCGCAACGCTAGTGGGCACGCGTCGCTCTAGGGAACGCACGACTGGCAGTCGCTCAGTGTAGATCTCAAAGTTGAGTGCGGCGAGACGAAAGAAGGCGCATGCTGAATGACCGGATGGATCAACCACGCGGCAGCGTAAATCCGGCCGATCACGGGTATCACGTCATCTACCGTGGATCCACGCCTCACGCCGACTCGGAATATCTACTCAGCACGGCCCTCAACGATCATCGCTCGCCGCCTCTGGCCCATCACCGCTGAGCTACCGACGAACGCGGAGGAAACAAGGTTGCTCGACGCGACGATCGCGTCGCGATCAGTCGGACAAAGACCAACCCGCCGCGCTTCGGCAGACACCGCTTGGACCTCGCGTGCCACGCCTTGCTCCGACGAATCAGTGCCCAGAGCTATCGACCGCGCGACTCGACTCGAACAGGAACCACGTTCGGCGCTCGGTTTCATCAATCCACACTTCGATCAAGCTCGCGCTTGCAATGTCGTGATGCTCGTCGCACACGCTATGCGCTTCTCGCAGGCGTGACACCAGTCCCGCGTTGTCGTCGCGCAGTTCGGCGAGCATGTCGGACGGTTCCACGAACTCAGCGTCGTTATCCAGCACGCGTTGTGTCCGCGCAATGTGGCCGATCGACCTAAGCGTCGTGCCGCCCAGCTTTCGAATGCGCTCGGCAATCGGATCTGTCATCGCGTAGATTTGATCGGCTTGCTCATCAAGCATGACGTGATAATCGCGAAAATGCGGACCGCTCATGTGCCAGTGAAAATTTTTGGTCTTCAAGTAAATTGCAAATACGTCGGCCAAGATGCCGTTCAATGCCGCCGTGATGTCGTTCACGCCTTTCCGTGCCAAATCTGTCGGCGTCGAGAGTGGTAGTTTTTGACGCGCCTTCGGAGTCGCCGACGTGGAAATTTCGGGCGCATTCTTCATTGGATATCGCATTTCATAAGAATTGGAGTTGAGATACAGTGTGTTCTTGTCTCGTACGGCACGTCTGTTCGCTGTCGCTCACAACCGCTGTTTGCTGAGGACACAGCAGATAGATGTACTACGCGATACCCGCTGTCATTCGCCGCTTCTCCCTCACGTCATCAGGCATGGTTCCGAAGTCAACATTCAATACGCTATCGTTGCCGCATGAATAGCGCGCCAAATTTCAACCGACGACGCTTCGCCAGCCTAGTTGGGCTAGCCGCGTTCGTGCCCAGCGCGATAGCCAAGCGTGTCGACCGACCACGACAAATAAAACCACCTGCACTCAAGCGTGGCGACCTGGTCGCGTTGTTCAACCCAAGCGGCTTCGCTGACGATGCGCTCATTCAACGCGCTACGGTAAATCTCGAAAACTTCGGTTTTCGCGTGATGCACGCAGCGCACCTACGAGCGGCGCGCGGCAACACAGCGGGCACCATTGGACAACGCCTTACCGACATTCACGCGCTGTTCAGCAATCGCGACGTACGCGCACTGTGGGCCGCGCGCGGAGGCTCCGGCACCGCGCAACTGCTGCCCTACCTCGACTACGGCCTCATCGCACGGAATCCCAAAGCGGTCGTCGGTTATTCGGACTTAACGGCTTTGCACCTTGCGCTCTACGCCAAGACGGGGCTCATAGGCTTTCATGCGCCGGTTGCATCGTCGGGGTTCACTCCATTCACTGTCGCGCAACTTGAAGCCGTCCTCATCGAAGGCCGGCCAGATCACGTCATGCGTACGGCGGACGAGCATGCGCAGCGCGCGTTGACCGAGCGGCACTTCGTGCAACGCGTGATTCGAAGTGGCGTCGCCGAAGGTACCGTCCTCGGTGGCAATCTTTCCGTCGTCGCCTCGTTAGTCGGCACGCCGTTTCTGCCGCGCGAGAACGACGCGCTGCTGTTTCTTGAAGAGATCAGCGAAGCCCCGTATCGCATCGACCGCATGTTGACGCAACTAGAACAAAGCGGCGCGCTGGCGAACGCTCGCGGCGCAATGCTCGGCGTGTTCGTCAAATGCGAGCCTTCTGGCAACGAAGAGTCGCTAGTGTTGTCACAAGCGTTAGATGATCATTTCGCCTCGCGACCGATCCCGTCCGCGTACGGCCTTTCGTTTGGTCACGTCGCGTCGCAGTGGGTGTTGCCCGTGGGCGTTCGCGCGCGCTTCAACGCCGATGCGCGCAGCCTGACCTTGCTCGAAGCCGCGGTTACTCGCGCGTAGCCGTTCGCGTAGGAACGCGCAACGCGTGCCGATACATCGCATCCAAAATTTTCTCTTCGTGACGATAGAGCGACGAGTATTCCCCGCGATACGTTTCGGGGTTAAATCCCGGCCCGCCGGTCAAGAAAATCATACCGTCCTTGCGCTCAACGTCGAACACAAACGCAGCGGTTAGTCCCCACGCGTCGCCCAAGTGACCGCTGGCGACAAAGCCTCCGCCCGCGACTAGGCGATCGCCCTGCCCCTTCGCCGAACGATCCATGAATCGCTGATTGCCGAGGCCCCATGCGTTGTACTGCGGCGCTTCAGGCGTCGAGGTGTTGTTGCCGTTGTTCAGAATGGCGTCATAGCGCCAGGCGGGTTCGAGCATCGTAGTGATGGACGTCTCCGACAAAAAAGTTTTACCTTCAACGCGTCCGCGATTCATGAGCATCAGCATCACTTTGCCTAAGTCACGCGCCGACAGTCGGCAATTGCCTTGCGGCCCAAACAACGTGCCGTTGGTTCCGATCACGTACTCCGCTGTCGCGCGCGGCGCAGGAGGTCCGGTCGAGTAGTCGTCCACCTGCACAATCCACGGCCCGTTCGGCTGCCAAATTTCTTTGCCGTTCAGCTCCACGCGTTTGCGGTACAGCGTCGCCGTGTCGCGCAAGGTCGCCGCGTCAAAGTCCGCCGGATGAAAGCCTCCACGCAGCTGAAGCGGGCGCAGAACGATGCGATCCATCAAGCGATCAAAGCGCTCGCCGGTGACACGTTCCATGACCGTTCCGATGACGCCCCATGCCAGATTGTTGTACTGAAAATAGGTGCCCGGCGCGCGACCTTTGTCCCACATGGCACCATTTCCAAAATACCTTCCGCCTGGCGTGAAAACGTCGCGCAGATGCACACCCAGCTTCGCTTCCCAGTAGTAGCCACCGTCGTCGCGCAGCGATGACGTGTGACTCATCAGCATGCGCAGAGTGATCTTCGCTAAGGGGAAATTTGGGTTACGAAACGTGAAGCCGAGCGCATCGCTGACATCAGCGTCGAGATTGAGCTTGCCTGCCTCGACCAATCGCATCACGCCGAGTGTCGTGATGAGTTTTGACAGTGACGCGATCCGATAGTGCGTGTTGTGATCCGCTGCGACACTGCGCACCGGGTCCGCGTTATCAATGAATTTGTAGCCGAACTGCGCTTCGTACACAACGCGACCATCGCGAATCGCGAGCACCGAAAGGCTCGCAAGCGGGTGCGCGGCATCTTCGGCAATTTGCCGCAACTCCGCCGATAGCGCTGGCATTGGTTGCAACGAGCCCAAGTCAGAAGAGGTATTCACCTGCGCGCATCCAGCGAGCACAATTGCCGAAGCGAGGCAGACAAGGCCTTTTGCATAGCGCATCGTGGCGAAACTATTTCCGCACCGCCGCCTGCGTCACCAAGGCGTCGACCAACGCAGCCGTTTCTGCGTCGGGCTGCCCGTCGTAGCGCGCGGGGCGGTACTTCATCTGAAACGCCGAGATCACGTCCTTCGTCGCCCGATCCAAATCACCATGTTGCGGCACTTCAAAGCCATGCGCTTTGAGCTTTTCTTGGAACCACTTCACGTCGGGCAATTTCGCGTCGTACATCACTCGCTTTTGCGTGACGAGCGCAGTGTCCGGCCACAGGATCAGTCCGGCGTCCGCGAAGCGTTTCCACGGGAATTTCGGACCGGGATCGTTCTTTCGGTTCGGCGCGATATCGCTGTGGCCAAGGACGCGCTCAGGCTTGATCGCGTGACGCGCGACGATGTCTTTGACGAGTTCGATGACAAGCGAAATTTGCTCGTCATCAAACGGATCGAACACCAAGCCGTCGGGTGTTTTGCGCGGCCCGAGGTTCACGATCTCAATACCGATGGAGCTTGCGTTCAGCGCAGTGTTGCCCTTCCATGAGCTAATGCCCGCGTGATAGGCGCGGCGATTTTCATCCACCAACTGATAAATTTTCGGCGGCGAATCGCCCTGCCGATCGCTCACGAGGTAATGGCTACTCACGCTACCTTGCGACAGAATTTTCATCGAGCGAGGGAAGTTTTCCGCCGTGAAATGAAGAATCAAATGCTGCACGCGACTGTCTTGACTCACCGCCGTCGTTGACGCGTCGATCTGCAATCGCGGCTTTATGTCCGTCGCGCATCCAGCCAACATTGACAACGCCACCAGCTCCGCCGCCCCAAGAATTCTTCTCATCATCGCTCCTCTTAATTCGTGTCGGCTTCACAACCGATTCTAGGGTTTGACCTTCTGTGAAACGTCGTGGCCGACCACTTGTCGAGCGTTACCCAAAATCCACATTCCCAAGATTCAGCTTTTTCGCTCTAACGACCAACAGACGGCGCCTAGCGGCCAATTTGTTAACAAGTCAACTTATGACAAAAACAATACCTAACGATCTATCCGAAGCCGTAAATGGCAAAAAGCTGTATCGCGCCAATTGAATCGCCATCGCAAGCACCGCTCACGCGCGCGCCAGCATCGCGATAGCCATTCGTGCGGCAGCCCGCGCCGAATCGACACTTTGAAACTTCACGTCCGTATCCGGCGAGACGTGCGCACGAAAGCCTCGTTCAATGAATGCATGCATGAGCGCCGCACGCCCCGTCACAACGACGGGTCGCGCGCCGTATCGACTTCGCATCGCGTTCGCCAGTCGCGCCAACTCTGTGCCCGCGTCGGCGAGAATCTCTGCAGCAAGCGCGTCGCGCTCGGCCGCTTTGACCGCGTGAAGCGCCAAGCGTCCCACCTCGCCTCGCGTGCGCTCCATCAAGTATCGCGCCGAATTCACGGATGAATCACCGCCCACAGCCTCGAAGAGTGCCACTGCCATCGGCGAGTTGTGCCATGCGCCGGGCGCTTCGTCCTCGCGCCGCCACACGCGTCGCAATGCCTCGCGCGCAATCCAATATCCACCACCGGCGTCATCGAGATGCACGCCTCGGCCGCCCGCTCGACGCAGCACGCCCGAGGCATCAATGAACGCCGCGATGGAACCAGTCCCCGCGTACACCAAGTAGCCCTCGCCCGGCGCGAATGCCGCACGAAACGCGATCTCCACGTCAGCCACGACCTGCACGCGGGTCGCGGCAACAGAAAAGCGTTTCGCGAGCAATTCCACGAGCGGCGGGCTACCGGCGCCGACGCCCGTCACTCCGGCGGCAACCGCACCAATAACCACTTCCGGAACGCGTACTCGTACATCGTTCGCAATACCGCCAAGGCACGCATCAACGGCCGCGCACCCGTTGTCGTCGAGCATTTGCATGCCGCTAAATCCTGACGCAACACCGGACGCAACGATTTCGTCGTTCGCGGTTAACAACAGCCAACGAGTTTGCGATCCACCCGCGTCAAGGCCAAGTGCCAGCGACGAACCATCGCGCAAACTGACTTGAGTCATGGACGAGCGCCTCCTTGCACCGTCGTCGCGAGTGGTTCCGATGGCACCAACGTCACTCGCGCGCTCTCAACGCCAAATCGATCCACGCTCGACAGGACGACCTGCTGCAGCGCCTTGCCCGCATGCACGCTCGGCACTTGTAGCTCTTGCGTACGCGCGCTGAAAACTTTGAAGTCCCAGTCGCCGCCGTACTGCGTCCACAGCGCCGTTTTGTCGGCGCGCGGTTCGGCGGTGTCGCTCACTGTGAGGCGGCAATGCGGCACGCTGTCACAGCGCAACATCGCCTTTGGAGCAGGGGCAATCGCGAACGTTTTGGGCGCGAGCCAGACGCTCGCGGGTACCAAGGCATCCATCGTGTAAGTCGATGACAAGAGCGCGTCGGCGATGCCTTTGCGGTTTTGCAGCAGCGCAATCGCGCTGAAGTGCAAGTGGCCCGTCGCGCCTTGCGCGTTGTCACCGACTGAGCCACGCGTTAGCGCTATCTGCCGCGCGATGTCGTCCGGTTGCCACGACTTCTCGCTCGCGTCGATGCGACTCGTGAACAAACCGGGCCATACGTGGCGCGACATCGTGTTCGCGCCAAGCCAGTACTTCAAGAGCACTGGAAACGCCTGCGCTTCTTGCTCAATCGGCCAATAGAGTTGCGGCGCGGTGTAATCCAACCAGCCCTGCGCCATCCAAAGCTCAACGTCTGCGTAGAGCTTGTCATATTGGCTAAACCCTTTGATGCCCGCTGGGCGCGTATCAGGTCGACCCAACCCGAATGGACTAATGCCAACCTTCACCCACGCCTTCTCCGCGCGTACTTTGCGGTACATGTCGCGCACGAGTTGATTCACGTTGTCGCGCCGCCAATCCGCGCGCGCGAGTTTGCCGCCACTGGCGCGATAGCGCTGCCATGACGGTTCGTCGGGAAAATCTAACTCAGTCGCTGCGGTGTCACTTGTCGCGGCAGCGGGCACAGCGGGCGCGCCTTGCGATGGAATGGTAGCCGTCGGCGTGGCGACTGGCGGCGGCGCTTTCACAGGATACGGATAAAAATAATCGTCGATATGCACGCCATCGACGTCATAACGCCGCACCACGTCGGCGATCACCGCGAGCGTATGCGCTGCCGCGTCTGGCTCACCCGGATCAATCCAGAGCTGATCGCCGTAACTCTTCACAGCGTGCGGCATTTTCTTGCTGATATGTCCTGCGGCGACGACTGATTTCGCTGAACTGTGCCTCGCGCGAAAGGGGTTAAACCACGCATGCAATTCGATGCCGTTTTCGTGCGCAACCGAAATCCATTCTGCCAGCGGATCGTAAGCGGGCAATGGCCCTGCGCCTTGCCGCCCCGAGATGTATTCGGTCCACGGCTCTAACGACGACGGATAAATCGCGTCTGCCCCCGGCCTAACTTGCAACACTATCGCGTTGAGATTGAGCCGGCGTGCCGCGTCCACCAACGCCTTGATTTCAGCGCGTTGCTGTGCGGTCGTGAGGCCGGGTTTGCTGGGCCAATCGATATTGGCGACGGTAGCAACCCACATCGCACGAAACTCGCGAGGAGCAGCCGGCGGTGCTGATCCCGTGATCGGCGGTGGCGGCGCGACGCTGATCGGCGCTGGTGCTCGCGATGCACACGCCGCGAGCAGCGTCAACAACATTAGGACGCCGACTCGGCGCACGAGAGCACTCATAGTTTGATGATGATTCGCCGACGCCACAGCCACGCGGCGACGGCCAACATGGCGACGTTAAAGAGCACTGCGTACACGAGCGAGGCATTGATCGGTGCCAGAGGCAACTGCGCGATCTGCGCGACCAACCAATCCTTAAGCGAGACCGTTTTTTCGGCGCCGCCGACCAGCGTTTGCCACTTGATCATTGCAAACGCACGCGCCACGAGACCGGAGAGCACGAAGATAAAAAGCGCGTTCACGCCATACATCGCAAACGGAGTCGAAAGCGCTGCCGCTTTTTCTCTCACACACAACGAGTCGCACGCGTCGATGAGCCAGTAGCAAGCGCCGAACAACAGCAACGCCCAACCCGTCGTGAAGACCGCATAGGACGGCGTCCACAGCGACTTGTTGATCGGCAACAGCACCGCGTCCAGCACCAGACCTACAAAGAGCGCCGCCAGTCCGACCAGCAGCATCCACACCGTTTTCGACGCGGGCAACGTGTCGCGGCGTTCGAGCCAATGCCCTGTCAGTGCACCGAACAAAACCGTGCTGATGGCGGGTAGTGTCGAAAGCAATCCTTCTGGATCCCACGTCTTCACCTTCGCCCACAAGTGGCCGCTCATGAGCGCACGGTCAATGTACGCGCCGACGTCACGACCGGGCTCCAACGCGCCCGCCGCGACTACACCGCTGACGTCAGGCACCGGCAGCCACAACTGCACGGCGGCGTAGATCGCCATAAAAAGCATTGCGCAAAGTCCCTGCGCGACAGCACGCGTGAACAGCACGAGCGGTGCTGCGACGAGCATGCACAACCCGATTCGTTGCAATACACCGGGGAACCGCAGCGTCTCGAAGCTGAACGATGGGATGAAATTGAGCGCGACACCGATGACGATAACAATCAACGAGCGTCGCCACACATGCAGCAGCGCCTTACGTTTTGCGAGCTGATCACTGTTCGACGAGGCACGTGCCGCGGCAGTCGACAGCACGAGCGATACGCCGCAGATGAATAGAAAAAACGGAAAGATCCAATCGGTAAACGTGCAGCCATGCCACTCGGCATGTTTCAACGGCGCGTAGATGTTCGACCAATCGCCCGGATTATTCACGAGCACCATGCTCGCAATCGTGAAACCGCGAAAAACATCGAGCGAGAGCAGCCGATTTGTGGTGGCACGCGCACCCATCATCGTGCCCGTCCGCAACGAACTCGTGCGGCAGTTCGCGACCTAGTCATCATGTCTTTAGCGCCGTACGCACATCGCCGTCGGCATCCAGAATTTTGCGGAGTGCCACGTCCGCATCCACGGCGCGCAAAATCATCACGATTGCAACCTTCACGCGGAAGCGGCAGGCCTTGAGCGCAGCCTCACAGACAGCCTCGTCAGCGCCCGTGGCGAGCGACGTCAAGCGAATCGCGCGCGTCAACAGCTTGGCGTTCGTCGGCACCAAATCCACCATTAAGTTTCCGTATACCTTGTGCAGACGCACCATGAGCGCGGTAGAGAACGTATTGAGCGCGATCTTCTGCGCAGTGCCGGCCTTCAAGCGCGTACTGCCCGAGACAAGCTCTGCGCCCGTATCGAGCGTGATACCGATTTCGGCCTCAGCGCACACCGGCGATGCCGCGTTGTTGGCGATACCGACGGTCAGCGCGCGTGCTTCGCGCGCGCTTCGAATCGCACCACGCACATACGGCGTTGTGCCCGACGCAGCGACACAAATCGCAACATCATTGGGCGTCGGCAGCAGTTTCAACATGTCGGCCGCGCCCTGTGCGTCGTTGTCTTCCGCGCCTTCGACGGCACGATAGATCGCGCCCTGACCGCCCGCGAGGAGCGCTAACGCGCGTTCCGACGGCCATGAAAACGTAGGATACAGTTCCACGCTATCGAGCAAACCCAAGCGACCAGACGTGCCCGCTCCAACGTAAATCAATCGCCCACCTGCGCGGATACGCGGCACGGCTGCTTCTACTGCGCGAGCCAAATCCGCCTGTGCACGCCCCACCGCCTCCGCGGCGCGTGCTTGATCAGCGACCAGCGCAGCAACAAGCTCCGGCGTCGCGTAGGTATCGAGGTCTACGTGCTCAAGGCTCGGACGTTCAGTCGTGAGTACGCGTCGGGTCATGTCGTTCGGGTCACTTTGTTCAGATGCGGCGGATGATCGGGGTCAAGGTCGCGCGCCCGCGCGAGGCGCTCAACCATGAGATAGAAACTTTGCACGGCGCAGAGTGCGTCGAAAAGTTCGTGCGACGAGGTCGTCGCCGCGGCGCGCGTTGTCGCGATGGGCAACTGTGCGTTGGGCTGCGTCGAGGCCACGAGTATCGTGGCACCCCGAGCGCGCAAGTCGTCGGCTACCGCCAACAATCCCGCTTGCTCGGTTCCACGCGGCGCGAGCACGAGCACCGGATAGCCAGCGTTCACGAGCGCCATCGGGCCGTGCTTGATCTCTGCGGCCGAAAACGCCTCGGCCTGAATGCCGCAAACTTCTTTGAACTTGAGCGCCATCTCCGCAGCAACGGACAACCCGGCTCCCCGTCCCACGACAAAAAGGCGTTCGGCGCGCAGCAACGGCTCGACCGCGCTCGACCAGTCCGCATCCACCGCCTCAGCCAGCACGTTGGGCAAATCTTTGAGTGCAGCGAGAAGCGCGTGGTCGGCAGACCAATGCGCCAAGAGACGCAGGCCTGCGGCGAGCTGCGCGATGAAACTCTTGGTTGCCGCGACACTCTTTTCGGGGCCGACACACAAATCGACGACATGCTTCGACGCAGCAGCGAGCGGAGACGCGGTGTCGTTGACAAACGCAGCCGTGAACGCGCCGCGCGCGCCGAGCGCGGTGACCGTTTCAATCAAATCAGGACTTTGCCCCGACTGCGAAAACGCCAAGGCGGCTGTGCCCCTCGCACGCAGCGGTGCATGATGAAGCGTAACCACCGACGGCGGCAGCGACATGGTCAACAGTCCCATACGCGACATCAACAAATAGGCCATGTGTCCGGCTGCATGGTCAGAGCTGCCGCGAGCGACAGTGATCGCAGTATGCGCGTGCGCCGAGGCAAGTTCCTGCGCTAACGCCGCAATCGCTGGTCCGCTCTGCGCGAACAGCGTTGCCACGCGCTCAGGCGCGGAGCGTGCCTCGCTGCGCATGAGCGATTCGGTCGTTGCCGTCATCGATTCACCGCCGTGTTTCATGCTGAATGCGCCACCGCGACGCCTTGCGCGAATACATCCGTCAACATTAGGTTACGGTCGAGCACAACGACATCCGCGAACGCACCAACAGAGATTCGCCCGCGATCAGCGGCGCCGATGTAATCCGCCGCCAGTGTTGACGTCCGTCGCGAAGCCTCGACGAGCGACAAATCAAGATGCTGCACCAAGTTACGAAACGCCTGATCCATCGTCAACACCGACCCCGCGAGCGTGCCATCGGCTAGGCGCACACCGCCCATACATCGCGTGACCCGCTGGCGACCGAGCTGATATTCACCGTCGGGCATGTTCGCCGCAGCCGTTGAGTCGGTCACGCAATACAAACCTGAAATGCTGCGCATCGCGGCGCGAATCGCCCCCGGATGTATGTGCAACAAATCGACGATGATTTCGGCATGTTCACCATGCGCAAGCGCGGCGCCGACCATTCCCGGCTGACGATGTTGCAGCGCGCTCATGGCGTTGTACAGATGCGTAAATCCCGCAGCGCCTGCGTCGAGCGCCGCTTTGGTTTGTTCGTAGCTTGCGTTCGAGTGTCCGAGTTGCACCTTGTAACCCGCCGCGACAAGCGCCGGTATGGCCTCGAGATTTCCAGACGATTCTGGCGCTAGCGTAACGAGCCGAATCGGCGAAATGGCGTTGAGCGCCTGTAGCTCCTCCATCGCCAAATGACGCGTGAAGTTCGGCTGCGCGCCGAGCCGCTCCTCGCTGATGTACGGGCCTTCCAAGTGCACGCCAAAAATGTGCGCTGCCGCGCGCGCAGCAGATGCAGCAGACGCCACGGCAATCGCCTGCGCGACGCCAGAAAACGCGGCCGACAAATCGCTCGCTGGCGCGGTCATCGTTGTGGCAAGCATCAACGTCGTACCGGTACGTACATGCGTTTGTGCAACCACAGCGGTCGCTTCGCCACCGTCCATCACGTCAGCACCACCGCCACCATGAACATGGAGATCGACAAAGCCGGGCACAATAATCGGCAGCGCACTTTCACGTACCGATGCCTCGTCGACTGGCGAACCGTTCACCGCGCCTATGCGCGATCCATCAAACGTCAAACGACCTTTGATAAATCCATTCGGTGTGAGCACGTGCCCTTCAAGCGCTGTCATCCGTCGTTTTTATCACTGACAACTACTCGTAGGAATGCGTATTCGGCATGATTCGACACGCCGACTAGCCGACCGCATGATGCTGCGACAATACGCGGCACACCGCCCTTCAATTTATCGCGATCCCCGCCATGACGCTAACCTACATCTGGACCGGCTTTTTCCTCGTTGGTTTTGTTGCCGCGCTCGCGCAATGGCTGCTCTTGGGTGACGCGACGATCTTTAAGAAAATCGTTGATGGCACCTTTGACTCGGCAAAGGTCGCGGTGATGGATTTAGCGTTGCCGCTTGCGGGTGTTATGACCCTGTGGCTCGGTATTTTGAGCATTGGTGAGCGCGCAGGTGCGATCGCGTTTGTGTCGAAACTCATCGCGCCGTTCTTCTCGCGGATCTTCCCGCAAGTGCCGAAGGATCATCCGGCGACGGGGCACATGGTGATGAACTTCTCGGCGAATTTTTTGGGCCTTGATAACGCAGCGACACCGTTCGGGCTCAAAGCGATGGAGAGCCTGCAAACGATTAACCCCAAAAAAGACGAAGCCAGCGACGCGCAGATCATGTTCATGGTCTTGCACGCTTCGGGCCTCACGCTTATTCCGCTCTCGATCATGGCGCAACGAGCGGTGCTTGGTGCGCGCGACCCGTCGGACATTTTCATTCCGTGCATGATCGCGACCTACGTTGCCACCGTTGTGGGCCTGCTCGCGGTTGCGATTCGGCAGCGTATCAATCTGTGGGATCGCGTGGTGATCGGCTGGCTGGGCGGGCTCACTGCGGCGATTGCCGGGCTGGTTTGGTACATGAGCCAATGCATGAGTAAGGACGACATTTCGCTCATCTCAAAGCTAGTGAGCAACCTCTTGTTGTTGAGCATCATCGTCGCCTTCATCGTCGGTGGCCTACGCAAGAGAATCAACGTGTATGAGGCGTTTATCGAAGGCGCAAAAGGCGGCATCGAAACGTCGATCAAGATCATTCCCTATCTCGTCGGCATGTTGGTCGCGATCAGCGTATTGCGAAACTCCGGCGTACTGGACTTCGTCGTGAAGGGTTTCGCCTGGGCATTCTCGCAGCTCGGCTTCAATACTGACTTCACGCCCGCGCTGCCCACAGCGCTCATGAAGCCCGTGAGCGGCAGCGGTTCGCGCGCGATGATGATTGACGCGATGAAGGCTTATGGCGTCGACTCGTTCGTCGGTCGCTTGGCATGCATCTTCCAAGGCTCCGCAGACACAACGTTCTACATCGTCGCGCTCTACTTCGGATCGGTGGGCATTGCCAAAATTCGTTACGCCATCACGTTCGGATTGCTCGCGGAATTCTCCGGCGTGCTCGCTGCCATTGGCGTCGCCTACTTGTTCTTCCACTGACATGCCCGCAGCCACGAATCGCGCGTCGCTCACGCGCATGCAGTTCGCAAAGCTCTTGCTCTGCGGCCCGCTCTACGTCATGTTCACTTTGCTAGTCGTCGAGGCGGCGCTGTCTGCGGGCACGACGTATCTTGTGATTCAAGCCGGGCGCGACGTAGCCAACGATCAGTTCGTGCTGTCCGATCTATTCTGGATTTTGGGCGTGCAATCGGCGAGTTACATCGTCGGGGCGGTCAGTTGGATCTTTGCTGAGCAAGCGGGCTTCGGTGCCTATGGCCGCTACATGCACCGCTTCGCGCGTGCGAACCGTTCGCATGCGACGTTGCTGGGCGATCGAGCCGCGCGCGAAGGTGTTGAGCCGTTTCTGACCGGCGAGAGCTTTCACATTTACTTCGAATTGATGTACGAAGTCGAAGCGGCTGCAAGGCTTTTTCTCGGGCTGATTTTCAACAGCATCGTGCTTGGCGTCGAGATCGACGCGGGCCTACCGGTGGCGTATGCCGTCGTGTTTTTTGTCTGCATCGGGTTGCAATATCGTTTGCGCAAAGCGAGCGCCGACGCCTACCTTGAAAATCAGCGCCGCACTAACCGCATGACGGCGCACAGCTACACCGCGTGGGACAACGTGTTCTCCGGCAATCGCTACAACTATCGTTTGTGGAACGGCGAATTCAAGTCGCGACTACGCACCGCGCTCTCGGCGCAGATCCGCGCGATCATGGTTCGTGAGGGCCTGAGCACCGCGAGCGGCGTCATCAGCCTCGTGATCGTGTTCGCCGCAATTGCATGGGTGGCGAGTAAAGCACACGGCGACACTGAGACGCTCATTGCGCTGGCGGCGACGCTGCCGCGACAAATTGACTTGGCGCACAACGTGCTGAGCCTCGCCGAGGGCGGCAATGACCTGCTCGCGATTTGGACGCGCATCGGCGGTGCGGTGGAGCATTTTTCGCCCGCGCCTGACGCGCAGTTCGACAAACGGGTGAAGCTCAAAAGGCTCGCATTGCGCGAAGCGGACACCGCACTCGGCGTCACCTCAATCGATGAAGCCTTGGCGGCCGTTCGCGCCGCGCCCACCGGACGCATCAACGTGCGCGGCGCCAATGGATCGGGCAAGTCATCGCTTCTCGCGCTGCTGAAAAACGAATTGGGTGCGGCCGCGTTCTACTGGCCGACGACGGACCGGCTCGCGTTCAAGTTCGCGACAAGCGCGGGCAAGGCAACGCCAGCGGCGGATGATGAGGAGGACGAAGACGACCCAGAATCGGCGGTGCTCACGCCTGAAAAGCTCGGATTTTCGGCGGGCGAGTGGCAGATCAAAACACTGCAAGAGATCGTGCAGCACACCCGCGCCAAGTATTACCTGCTCGACGAATGGGACGCCAATCTCGACGACGCCAACCGTGCCGAGGCGATCGCGCTGATCGAGCAACTCGCCGCGCGTGCTCGCGTAGTGGAAATTTCACATCGCGACGCTAAGGGACGAAGTTGAGATGAGAAGCGCCAAGTCTTTCGCATTGCTGATCGGCGGTATCGCGCTTTCGTCGAGCGTTCACGCCATGGACATCAAGCGCATCGACCACACGCTGATCCTCTCCGGCATCGTGGTTCAGCCCGACCTTGACCGCATCAAGAAGGAATTTGCGCGTCCACCCGCCATCACGCATGTGGTGCTTCGAAACTCGATGGGCGGCAACAGTTGGACCGGCTATCGACTCGGGGAATTGTTTCGCGAAAAGGGCGT
>JAKPSO010000994.1 GCA_029571495.1 Pseudomonadota bacterium | reverse complement strand
GCCATCGCGGCACAGCGACCCACGGCGATTGTCATCGGCTCCGATCAGGTGCTTGATCTCGATGGCGAGGCGCTTTCCAAGCCCGGCGACTTCGCAAACGCTCTTGCACAGCTCAAACGCTGCCAAGGCAAAACACTGCAGTGCTACACCGCGCTGTGCGTCACCGCGCCGGGCCGCGCGCCTCTCGCTGACGTCGTTGCCACGGAAATCGCGTACAGAAACCTGCCCGATGCCGCGCTGATTGACTACCTGAATCGCGAAAAGCCGTTCGACGCAGCGGGCGCAGTGAAAGTCGAGACCTCGGGCATCGCACTGCTCTCGGCAATCCGCAGCGACGACCCAACGGCGATCATCGGTCTGCCTCTAATTCGTCTCACCGACTTTCTTCGCGAACTTGGCGTGCTATGACCGGCACACTCTATTTGGTCCCGAACCTGTTGGGCGTGTGCGCTCCTGCCGACGTACTTCCTGCGCGCACGATCGCCTTGGCTCAGCGTCTCAGCCATTTTGTCGTTGAAACACCGAAAGTTGCGCGTGCATTTCTGAAGACGCTTTCGCCCGAACGCGTAATCTCTGAAATTGAAATGATCGCCTGCGAACCGGACGCCGAAGCGCAGGCGCAATGCACAGCGTGGCTGCTCGCAGGAATGGATGTGGGCGTCATCTCCGACGCAGGTTGCCCCGGCATGGCCGACCCCGGCGCGGCGTTCGCTGGCGTTGCGCATCGCATCGGCGCAACCGTGGTTCCGCTCGTTGGACCGTCGTCGGTACTGCTGGGGCTCATGGCGAGCGGATTTGACGGACAACACTTCGCGTTTCACGGCTATCTTCCGTCGAAACCCGTGGACCGAGATGCGACATTAAAGCAACTTGAACGCAGCGTTTTATCGGCGCGTAGCACGCAAGTGTTCATCGAAACGCCGTATCGCAACGCACCGCTTCTGCAAGCGATCACGCAGAACGTGAACGGCAACATCGCGCTCTGCGTTGCGCAAAACCTAGCGAGCGAAAACGAACTCATTGTGTCCAAACCGCTCAGCACATGGACCGCCGCCGACCAAGCCCGCTTCGCGACCAAAGCGCCAACGCTGTTCTTGCTTGGCGTGACGCAGACCACTCGAAGCTAAAAGCTAGAATCTCAAGAGTCGAACAACGCACTCATGCCCGGGTGGTGGAATTGGTAGACACAGCGGACTTAAAATCCGCCGCTTACCTGCATAAGGGGCGTACGGGTTCGATTCCCGTCCCGGGCACCACACCTCGCGCGAAAACTTAATCGTCGCGCGTCACATCCAGCGCTAAATGGGTGATGATGTTTAGGAGTACTTTGCGTGCAACGGCGATTTCATCGTCGCGCAGCCCTGCCAAACTTAGGCCGTTCACTGTCTCGGCCAGCGGCACGAGAACCGATTTCAGTGCATGGCCGGCTTCGGTCAGGTAGATGTGGATGTTCTTGCGATTTTCTGCATGTTGCCGTCGCTCTACCCAGCCTTTGGCTTCCATCGCTCGAACGGCCATGAGCGTCGTCGGTTCCATGACACCGACTTCGTCTGACAGCTGCTTTTGTGTGATGCCGTCACGCTCCCACAGCACGCGCAAGAACGTCCAGTGACCAAATGGCACGCTGTGTTGTGCCAATCGCATTTGTAACGAACGTTGCAGCGAACGCGTCGCGTCTTTAACTAAGTGCGCGAAACGATCATCCGGCACCGCCTCTTGCCAATGGCGCAAAATGGCCTGCGGCTCGCAAGACTTCTTGGCGTTCGGTTTGCGTTTCTTTGCAGGAGCGGGCGTCGCAGTCATGCGCGAATTATCGCTGCCACGGTACTTGATGCCGCATCGGGACTTCGGAATTGTTGCGCGCCGACTCGAGAATCGCCAGACTCACTTCGGTCGTCGCACGCGCCCATTCACCATCATGCTGCGCACGTTCACCGCAACGAAGCACTCGCCACAACTCATCAATGACCTCACGTCGCGGCACACCGCTTACCGGCGTGGCCTCGAATCTACGTTCGTCGTGTCCATATACCCAAACACCATCCGGTGTGAGCCGCAGGTCTCCGCGCTCGCAGCTGACAATCACCGGGCCGAAGTGCTCATGCGCGACCGGGGCGGCGGGCATGGCATACGTGGCGCCGCCATAATTTCGGTTCGCCTTGGCACGCGACTCGCCGTCCGTATCAGCCAACGCAGCAAGTCTCCGTCGCGCGCCACCGTATTCGTCGCTGCTCTTTGCTGCACCAAGCTCGGAACGCCACCCCATCCATTCATCACTGTCGAAATGGGCGTAGCCACTGTAGGTTAGAGACGCAAAAGCACCACCAGCGAACGTAAGCATCGCCGCATAGGCGCCCTCGGTCGGGCGGGCTACATCCCACTGCCCAGTCTGCGCACGAACGGTCTGCACGAGACCACCACCCATTAGCCGAACGACATCGACCTGGTGTGCCGCTTGGCTGTGAACCACACCACCGCCTTGCTCTGTTTGCAGCTCTTCCAGTCGACGCGGTCGATACAAAAAATCAGTGAAGTTCAGCGCGTTGATCATGCGTACGCGACCCACTGCACCCGAATCGATGATCTCGCGCGCCCTGAGAACGGGTGCGTCAAAGCTGTGACTGGGGCCAACGATCAGACTTCGCTTGGCATTGTGCATCGCTTCGATCATGCGATCACACTCTGCCAGCGTTATGGCCATAGGCTTTTCGAGCAGCACATGCTTGCCCGCCGCAGCCGCCAGTTC
>JAKPSO010000141.1 GCA_029571495.1 Pseudomonadota bacterium | reverse complement strand
CGGTTTTCGTTTATGTGTTGACCAGCGTACTAAAGCGCCACCCACAGCGCGCCTAGCGCGAACAACACGAACGCCGCGCCAGCGATCATCACGCAGCTATGCGCGCGCCGCCAATCACGTTCAATTTGCGCGACGTCAGAGTCACGACTTGCGCGCGACAAAAGTACCAGCGCTACGACTGAAAACGCAACCGCCAGCAGCGCCATTGCGCCGACAATTAAACGAAAAAACTTGGGTGCCGCGTCTGCCCCAAGCCCGTGCGTCGCGCCGACAAATGCCATTACGCCGAGGAGTGCGGCGGATGCCATCACGCTCGCCACCATGATCGTATTGCGCATGCTTTGCACGACCACGATGTCGCGTTCTGCGTTGCCGGGTGTGCTTTTCATGGTGTGTTTATCCAAAAGTCTTCTTAGCGATGAGCATACCGACGAGCATCGCGCAGACAAACATCAACGCCGATGTGCCGCCCTGGATCACGCTCGCGATCGCTGGGCCGGGGCAATAGCCGGAAACTCCCCAACCAATGCCAAATATCACCGACCCCGCAACCAAACGCGTGTCGATGTCGTTTCGGTTCGGGAGCGTTAGCGAGCCGCCGATCCACGACGCGTCTTTCGTCTTCACGACTGCAAACGTGATGAACGACACTAGCAAAGCACCGCCCATCACGAACGCGAGGCTCGGGTCCCACTGCCCCGACGCCATGCCGCCGACGTTGAGAAATCCTTGAACTTTGCGCGGGTCCATCATGCCGCCGAGCGCGAGTCCCGCCGCGAAGACGAGGCCGCCGACGAACGCGACCAAAGCAGCGCGAACGTTGGTCGTGCGTGGTGTAGTCGTGGTCATTGCGCACCCGCTTTCAACGTGTTCAAGATCGCCACAGTCGCCATGCCCGCCGCCATGAAACTCAGCGTCGCTACGAGCGAGCGAGGCGAGCGCCGTCCCAGGCCGCACACGCCGTGACCGCTCGTGCAGCCGCCAGCAAGCACGGTGCCGAAGCCCACCAGCAAACCCGCAACGATCAACCACACGCCGCTGGCGACGTTCGCCGTCGCAATCGAAAAAGCCTTCACAAAAAACGCACCGCCGACGATAAGGCCGAGCAAGAACGCGAAGCGCCAGAGGCTCGTGCGTGGTGACGAAATCGCCTCGGCCGCAATGCCGCTAACGCCCGCCACACGGCCAATGCCCATGAGCAAAATCCACACAGCCGTACCGACGAGTAGACCACCGATGAATGATTGAAGATAAGGATGCATACGGAACAAAGAAAGAAGAAAAATGGGACGAGCGAAGCTGGATAATTCACTATGCGCGCGCAACAGCCAGCGCCCCACATTGTGACCAAAAACAACATGCTACCTATCCAGCTCTTCGATCCCGAAACTTGCACGTTCACCTACCTGCTCATCGACAAAACAACGCGCAATGCGCTGTTGATCGATCCCGTCGACACGCAACTTGAGCGTGACTTGGCAGCGCTTAAGGAACACAACGCGCGGCTGACCTGGGTGGTCGAAACGCACGCACACGCGGATCACATCACGTCGGCGGGCAAGCTCATCGAACACACGGGCGCGCAAGCCGCGACACCCGCTGGATGTGCCATCGCGTCCGCGGCCAAGCAACTGCAAGACGGCGACGAAATCGTGTTCGGCAACGAGAAACTTGCCGCGATCCACACGCCGGGTCACACCGCGGGCAGCATGTCGTACTTGTGGCGCGATCATGTATTCACAGGCGACACGTTGCTGATCGACGGTTGCGGACGCACCGACTTTCAATCAGGTTCCGCCGACGCGCTCTACACCAGCGTTCACGAGCGGCTCTTCACGCTGCCTGCCGATACGACGGTCTGGCCCGGGCATGACTACAAAGGCCGAACGCAGAGCAGCATCGGGTTCGAGCGCGCGAACAATAGTCGACTCGCACGCACGACGCGTTCAGAGTTCATCGCGCTCATGGACGCACTGCATTTGCCGAAACCGCGTCGCATCTACGAAGCGGTGCCTGCGAACCTGTGGCTCGGCATTCAACACGACGCAGGTGCAGACAACACGAATGCCGCCCGCGCTGCTGCGGGCTACGCGGGTGACGTGACGCCGGAATTGGCGTGGCGATGGGTGCAGGCGGGCAAGGCGGCGCTTG